>CANPXA010000118.1 GCA_947585525.1 uncultured Akkermansia sp.
GGTCTGGTTGCGACGGCCGGAGCTGTCGCGTGCGTGTTGCGTATGCCGCGGATTCTCCTGTGTGCCTCGCTTTTGGGGGCTATTGTGTGGCTGAGCAACTCTGTGAGACAGCAGAAGACTGAGGAAGTCCTGTCCCGGAATCCCGTCCTCATGCAGGCAGAAGTGGTGGGCTCCTTCGGCAGCAGCTGGATCATCGAGAGTTCCTGGCTTGGGGTCAGAGCTCTGCTGAGCGACAAGTCGCACGAGTGGCAGCCGGGCGATCAATTGCAACTCGTTGCCCGGAAATATGAACTTCCGGAGCCTCCTGTTCCGGGTATGTTCTCTTCTTCTTCCTGGATGAGAGGGCAGGGCATTGCCGCCCGCCTCAACTGCATTCACGCGGATAAGCTGCCGTCCACGGGGCTGCACGGCAGGTTGGTGCTTCTCAGCGAGGAAATTCGTTCAGCTCTCGCCGACAAACTAATGCCCCCCGGTACGGAATCTGACCCCCGTTGCCAGGTTCTCTGTGCTCTTACGTTGGGCGAGAAGGGACGAGCTGATCCCGCTACCATGGAAGTTTTCCGTCGGGGAGGGTGTCTGCACGTCTTCGCCGTGAGTGGCCTCCACGTCGGCATTGTGGCGGGCATTTTATGGCTGCTCTTGCGGTTGTGCCGCGTGCATCCCGCCGCCGGACGGTACGTCGTCCTTATCGCGGTGGGGGCGTACGTGTTCGCCACGGGCATGGCTGCTCC
Organism: uncultured Akkermansia sp.; assembly: GCA_947585525.1. Taxonomy (GTDB): domain Bacteria; phylum Verrucomicrobiota; class Verrucomicrobiia; order Verrucomicrobiales; family Akkermansiaceae; genus Akkermansia. The sequence goes on from CANPXA010000118.1 coordinate 732, forward strand.
CGCTGTTCGTGCGTACGTCATGCTGCTCGTGCTCACGGGCGGACTCATCTTGCGCCGTCGAGTCGGGCTGTTCAACGCGTGGTGTATGGCGGCTCTCTTGATTCTCACGGTGCAACCGTGGCAGTTTTACCAGGCCGGATTCCAGCTCTCCTTCGTGGTGTACGGCGCCATCTGCCTGGGCGTTCGTTACGGTCTGCGCGGCAAACCATGGTTCGGTCCGGATGACTACGTGCCCTCACGCATTCACACCCCTACCGAACGCGGGATGGTGCGCACAGATATAGCCATTCGCGGAGCCGTGCTGGTTTCTGTGAGCGCTTGGCTCGTGTCGTTGCCGTTGGTGATGTACCAGTTCCACGTTGTGAACACGGCCAGCTACCTTATTAACATAGCGCTCACCCCTGTTGTGCCGGTGGTCATGCTGCTTGGCTTGCTGGCAGTAGTTCTCAGTTGGGCGCCCATTCTCGGGGTGTTTTTTCACACGCTGGCCATGAAGAGCGCCGGCATCCTGCTCGCCATGGTTGGTTTATCCGGCTCCGTCCCGGGTTTTTACCTCCCTGCCGCACGCCCGCAGCCTCCCTCGTCTCTCATGGTCGTTTGCTTGCAGCACAACAAGAGTTTCGCCGTACTCGGCAATCCCGGCATGCTGGTCGGCGATGTTGATAACGAAACATCGGCGCGCTACAGTGTCGTCCCTGCTGTCTTTCACTCCGGTTTTTCTCCCTCCATTGCCTGTGGACTTCGCCGTCAAGAGGTTGTTTCGTTCTACAAACGCGAGTGGCCCCGGTTGCTCTGTATAGACCCTTTCGAGGTTAAAGAACCTTTCCGCATTTCTACTCCTGCCGGCACTTATACCGTTTTCCCGCCTCCACGGGGCATCCCCAAACGTCCCGCTGCCAACGCGCAGCCCGTCATCGTTTGGCAGCGTCCGGATGGGATGCGTTATATGTACGTGGGCAACGCGGCGATGAGTACTCTGGAGTCCATCCCTCCGGACGAGTGCAGGGCAGATGTCCTCATCCTCGGGTATAATTCCTACGCTCCCGTGGCGGACGGCTCCCTTATCGCCGATATGAAGGTGCAGCGTCTCATCCTGCTCCCTTCCGCTGTGAAGTTGAATGCGGACGGACTTCAACTTCCGCCCGGAATCACTCGGCTTCGTCTCTCCGAGGGAATCAATCCCTTCCTCCTGGAGTCGCCGGACAAACCTGAGCCCAGACCTTCCTCGGAAACCAATTCGCATACACAGGAGCAATAGATCGCATCGTCCATTGACGCCTCGGCACCACACTTCCTCTTTCCGCCATTTTCTCATTAACGCCACGCGTTGCTGCCAAAATTCCGCTGCGTTAGATTGCGCCAACTACGCGGAATTTCCCAAATCGTAAATCGTATGTTGACGCTTCAGCACCACACTACCTCAGCGCCCTGCGGGCTTTTGTCCAATCCCACTCCGAGCCCTCGTGGGCTTTGTAAATCGTAAATAGGCAAACGCTGGGCGTTTGCCCCGCGTTTGCCTTGGGAGAATCTCGGCTTGCATTTGAATGGGGAAGTTAGTAGAATGTGCGCATGCCTGTATTGCAGAACACAATAGCTCTCATTTTTGATTTCGACAAGACGCTCAGTCCTCACAATATGCAGGAAGATACAATCTTCCCGGAGTTCGGCATCGACGCCGAAAAATTCTGGCGTAAATGCAATATGCGCAGTATGGAGGACGGATGGGACGGGGAGCTGAGCTACCTGAAAGAGTTGCTGGATGTGTTGCACATGGATCGAGTGAGTAACGACAGGTTGCGCAGCCTGGGTGAGAAGCTCACCTTCTACCGCGGCCTTCCGGATTTCTTCCGCATCTTCCCCGAACGAGCGCTCAGTCTGGAGCAGCGCCAGGCAGGTGTACGCATTGAGTTCTACATTGTTTCCAGCGGCTTGAAGTCCATCATTGATGGCTCAGTGATACGTCCGTTCATGCGTGAGGTGTTCGGTTGTGAACTGAGCGAGGATGAGCAAGGCTGTATCAATTTCCCGAAACGCGTGCTTTCCCACACGACCAAGACGCAATTCCTCTTCCGTATCAATAAGGGGATGCTTAAGTACACCGAGGATGTGAATGACCACATGGATGCCGATCTGCGCCCCATACCATTCAGCCATATGATCTACGTGGGCGACGGACCGACGGATGTGCCGTGCTTCACCGTGATGCGTCATCAAGGAGGTTTCAGCATTGCCGTGTACGATCCGGACGACGAGACGCGACAAAGCTTCCGCAAGGGTTATAGCTTGAAGTCTGACCAGCAGAGAGTGGATTTCTTCGCTCCGGCCGACTATCGCGTCGGTAGTCACCTCTGCAACATTTTGGAGGAAACGGTGCGCAAGATCGCAGACAATATCTTGCATGACCAACGCAATGGATGAAAGGGAAGTACCGGACTTCGTGCTTTCCTTTCACCTCCATCGTCCATGGTTTCAGACGCTTTCCTCTATCATTGCACTTTCGTTTCCAAAATTCCGCTTTCGCTCCGCATCTCCCGCGCCAATGGCGCGCTAGCATCCAAATCGTAAATAGGCAAACGCCTCGCGTTTGCCTTGGGTTTTACCGTGAAAAAAGCTTGACTTTACGGGGAATATCCGCTAGGTTGTCTGAAAGCATGAAAGCACGTCGAATCGTTATCACGGGCATGGGAGCTTTGTCTCCCTTGGGAAATAGTGCAGCGGAAACGTGGGAGGGCATGAAGGCAGGGCGTTGCGGCATCCAACGCATCGAGGGATTGGAGGGAGTTGAGAATTTCCCCGTGCAGATAGCGGGGCAGGTGAGAGGCTTTGACCCCGTCCCTTATTTTCAGAAGGATCCGAAAGCGGTGAGGAGGTGCGACCGGTTTGAGCAACTGGCGATGGCTGCAACGGTAATGGCAATGAAGGATGCGAACCTTGATCCGGAGAAGGTGAACAAGGAGAGGGTAGGGGTGATGATCGGATCCGGCATAGGAGGGTTGGGCATCCACGGAACGAACTGCGAGATCCTGATTAAGAGCGGGATGAGACGAGTATCTCCCTTCTGCATCCCGTACATGATCACCAATATGGCCAGTGGCATGGTGAGTATCGAGTTCGGCTTCGGTGGTCCTAACATGAGCATCTCGACCGCCTGCGCTACTTCCAACCATTCCATCGGCGAAGCCTGGCGCATCATGAAGTTCGGCGATGCAGATGTAATGATTTGCGGCGGTGCGGAAGCTTCTATTCTCCCCATCGGTATCGCCGGGTTCGCCAACATGAAGGCTCTCTCCACCCGTAACGATGACCCCGCCACGGCCTCCCGTCCGTACGACATCGACCGTGATGGCTTCGTGATGGGTGAGGGTGCGGGTGTGATTGTCTTGGAGACGCTGGAACACGCCCAGGCTCGAGGAGCCCGGATTCTGGCAGAACTCGTGGGCTATGGATTGAGTGCGGATGGCTACCACCTCACCTCCCCGATGCCTGACGGTGAAGGAGCGAGCCGCTGTATGCAGATGGCTCTGGATCATGCGGGACTCCGTCCGGATGAAGTCGATTACGTCAACACGCACGGCACCTCCACGCATCTGGGCGACATCTGCGAGGTGAAGGCCATCAAACGCACGTTCGGTGACTACGCCCAAAACGGACTCTTGGTGAGTTCCACCAAATCCATGACCGGACACCTTCTCGGGGCAGCCGGTGGCATTGAGTTACTGGCTTGTGTGATGGCGGTGCAGGAGGGCTTTGTCCCGCCTACCATCAATGTCTTCAACCAAGACCCGGAGTGCGATTTGGACGTTTGCGCCAACCAAGGACGCAAGAAGGAGGTTCGCGTGGCTTTGAGCAATTCGTTCGGTTTCGGCGGTCACAATGCTTCACTCATCGTGAGGCGCTTCGAGGCTTGACCCTTCGTTCCCACCTTCGTGAGAGCAATCGTACCCGGAGAGCCGCTTGTTCGTCGAGATCCGGTGTTCTCCTTTTGAACCATTACCCACGTTATGCTGCGAAAATCCATCACCAAAATCACCGATTCCGTGAAGGGCTTTCGCGCCCGCCATGCACAGGATGATTTTTTGCTTCGTTGGGTGGTGGTGAGTGTGTTGACCTTAGCTCTTTCCGTCGGGATGCAGGCGTGTCGGTTCATCCTGTTATTGGATGAGATTCAGCTGCGATTGCTGGCAGGGCACCCCTTCTACCTCTCTGCCGAGGATGCTCAGGTGTCTCTCCTCTCTCCGGTAGCTTCCTTCTCCCTCTGTGTGGTGATTACTCTGTACCTCTCGGCCATTCTCATGCGCCGACGCAGTCTGGTGAGCCGGTCTCACATCGCCTTGTTGGCTGCCGTGGCCGTGGCATTGCCCGGCATCATCGGTATCTTGTGGCATGGCGTCCTTTACGTAGGTCAGATGCTGTTGTGCATCTTTTTCCTCTGGCTGCTCCTCGTGCCGGTTTCGTTCATCTATCGCCGTTTCCGTTCATGAAACCGCAGGATTATCCACCCGCCGTGCGCCAGCTCATGACGCAGCTTACCCGCCTGCCGGGCACGGGACGCCGCAGTGCGGAGAGGCTGGCTCTCTGGTTGCTTCAAAACGGTTCCTCGGATGCTTTGCCTCTGGCGCAGGCTATTTCTGCTGCCGTGGAAACGACCGGAACCTGTCCTCAATGTGGTTTCTTCGCCGCCAAGGGGGAACTCTGCACGGCGTGCTCCGATCCCACTCGCGATGCTTCACAAATCTGTGTGGTGGAGCAGGCGACCGATGTCCTTCCCATTGAACGCAGCGGTTTCTTCCGCGGCCTCTACCATTGTCTCGGCGGCAAGTTATCCCCGCTGGACGGGGTCATGCCGGAGGATCTTGCCGTGCATAAGCTCCTTGAGCGCGTGAAGAATCACCCGGATTGTGAGGTCATTCTGGCCGTGGGGAGTGATGTGGAAGGAGAAGCCACGGCTCTCTTCCTCGCTGAGCAGCTCGGGAAGCTCCCTTGCCGCGTTTCTCGCCTCGCTCAGGGTATGCCCGCCGGAGCGGGTCTCGCTCAGGCCGATGCCATCACGGTCATGCGCGCCCTGCAAGGCCGCACTCACCTCGATAAGCCCGCCGCGCCGCAACAGGACTGACG
>CANPXA010000119.1 GCA_947585525.1 uncultured Akkermansia sp.
CGGACGTGGGCAAGGGAGATCTGGACACGATGTACCTGTCGGCCTTCGCCCGCACGACGAGGGGGGCGTGGAGCCACACGGTCGTGATGAGCGCCGGCATGGCGGATGTGAACTTGGACCGCACGGTGAACGTGGGCGGCATGAGCTACCGCACGCAGGGCAGCACGGACGGCTATGCCGTGGGTGTGTTGTATGAGGTGGGCTACACGAAACTGGTGAACCGGAAGGGGACGGTGGCGTTCCAGCCGGTGTTCAACGTGGAGCTTCGTCACGCGGCGCTCAAGGGGTACACGGAGACGGGGAGCAACGCGGGACTCAAGGTGGACGACATCGAGCAGGATGTCGTGACCTTCGGGGTCGGCGCGCGTATGCAGGGCATCGTCGGAGAGAACCTCTACAACCGCACGTCCATCCTCGAGGGACGTCTGCTGGTGAAGGGAGACGTGGGCGACCGGTCGGGTGTGGCAAAGAACGCGCTGATCGGGTCGACGCGAACGGGCGAGGTGGAGAGCGCGGAGGTGGGAGCGCTGGGGATCGAAGCGGGAGTGGGACTGAGCATCCCGCTGGGTTCGAAGGCGGGCAACCTGTTCTTCGATGCCTCGACAGAACTGCGCAGCGGACAAACCAGCTTCGATGCAACCGTGGGCTACAGAATCAGCTTCTGAGGAAGCGTGATTCTGTAGCCTATGTACGAGGTACGAATTACGATGTAAGCAAAGCAGACAATTTTCTCGCTGGGAAGCGGGGAGAAAAAAAGAAACGAAATGAAGAACCGCCGGCGGTGAGGAAACTCACCGCCGGCAACTTTCAGTTGCTATTTACGATGTAGCAAAGCCTGCAAGACGGCTTAGCGTAACTCCGACCGCTTTCCTTGCAGCGGCAACCCGTGATTTCCCCACCGATTGCCTCAAGCTCGCCCCACGAGCTTTGCTTCGGAGTCGCCTCACGGACTTCTCACCCCTGCGGGCAAAAGCTGTGCTTTTCTGATCCCCCTCCGAGCCCTCGGGGGCTTTGTTGGACTTACTTCCTTTATCTGTCCGGAAACACGTTGGGGAAGGTGAGAGCGGAGAAGATTTTATTGGGATACGAGTGAAAGCAAACGCATGAGAACATTTGTTTGCCTGTTTACGATTCGGAGTCACGTGTGCCCTCCACGGGGATGCGTAGCGAGTGTGCGGAGGGAGGAAGTCTGCGGGGAAAAGAGGAAAATTAACCCGCCGGGAAAGGCGGTAAGGAGTCGGTTCCACCCAGAGACTCGATCCACGGGGAGAACTCGGGAGGCAAGGGAGCTTCAAGGCGGATACGTCTGCCGTCCACCGGGTGATTGAAGGCGAGCCTCCAAGCGTGCAACATGAGCCTGCCGGGCTTAGCTTTTTGTCGCGAGAGGTGGGAGGCGTAAATGCAGTCCCCAATGAGTGGATGCCCCAGATGTAGCATGTGGACACGTATTTGGTGAGTGCGACCGGTGTGCAGAGTGCAAAGCACGAGGGACGAATCCGTTTGTTCGTCGTAAAACAGCTCTTCAAAGTCGGTGATGGCGGGTTTCCCGCTTCCGGGGTTTACGACGGACATTTTGAGACGATTGACAGGATGGCGTCCGATGTTGGTGAAGATGCTTCCGTTGTTTTTCTTCAGCTTTCCCTGCACTACGGAGAGGTAGATTTTCTGGGTACTCCTTTGAGCGAATTGAGAGGTGAGCGAAAGATGGGCGGCGTCATTTTTTGCCACGACGATGCACCCGCTGGTGTCTTTATCGAGTCGGTGCACGATACCGGGGCGTTCCACGCCGCCGATGCCGGAGAGATCGCCACAATGGTGAAGCAATGCGTTCACCAAGGTGCCGTCCGGATTACCGGCAGCGGGGTGCACCACCATGCCGCTTTGCTTGTTGACCACCACGAGCGAGGAATCCTCGTAGAGAATATCCAGAGGAATGTCCTGAGGTTGAGCCTCAGCCGGGGCGGGTTGAGGGATTTCGACGTCGATGGTCATACCGCACTCTACCGGAGTTTTAGCTTTGCACTCAACTCCGTTTACATGGATATGACCGTCTTTGATAAGGGCTTGAATGCGCGCGCGGGAGAGCTCCGGAAGATGAGCTGCAAGGAACTGATCCAATCGGGAGCCGAAGGAGTCTTCCACAACGATTCGCATCACATCAAGGTGGGGTTGTCGATAAAGACGGTCGGGAGGTGGAAATGATGGGATATCAGTTCACCGAGTGCACGAACTCCGAAAGTCTCCGTGGCGTAGTGTCCGGCGAAGAGGATGTTGAGTCCCGTGTCTCGTGCAGCGTTGTAAACCCAGTGGTTTTCTTCGCCCGTGAGGAAAGTGGATACTCCGGTGTTGAGCACACGATAGATGTCAGATCCGGAATCCCCTGAGCATACGAGCACGCGACCCGCGGGTGCATTCTCATCATGCACCACGCCGCTGATATCTGCCTTTGTGACGGCGGCGTAGCGTTCCCGGAGCTGCCCCACGGAACCGTTGAAAGAGCCGGTCATGGCGAGGGAGGCGCCGTGATGTTTGAGCGCGGGTTCCACATCGACAAGACCGAGTTCGCGCGCGATGCAAGCATTGTTGCCGAGCGTCGGATGGAGATCCAGAGGGAGATGAGCGGAGTAGATGGCCAAACCGTGCTCAAGACAGAGAGCGACCTTTTCTCGCCACCAGCCTGTAAGAGGACGCAGGCCGGACCAGAAAATGCCGTGGTGCACGATGAGGAGGTCTGCGCCGGCAGAGATACTGTCCTCAATCGTCTTGGTGGAGGCATCCACGGCCAAGGCTACTTTGTGCACGGTGCCGGAGGGATTGTCAACCTGCAGGCCGTTGACAGCCAAAGGCGAATCCTGGATGTTGCCGATATCCAGTGTATTATCCAGGAGGGATACGATATTTTTGAGGGGGGAGTTTTTATTCATCGCTACCTTTGATGTGTATGTTGCGTGCGGAAATCTCATCGTGGAGGCGTCGGGAAAACTCACGAGCCATGTCGTAGCCGTTTTGTCTGAGGTAATGACCAAGGGCGGCCACTTCGACGAGACGAGTCATATCACGTCCGGGAGCAACCGGCAACGTTATGCGCTCAACTTCGACTCCCAGGATGCTCGTTTTCTTGCGTTCCAGCCCGAGACGCTCGGTCTCGGTCATTTCTCCGTTGGTGAGACACACGATGAGGTTAATTTTCTTTTGGCGGCGGAACGCGCGCAGACCGTAGAGGTCGGTCACATTGGTGATGCCAATGCCGCGAATTTCAATAAAGCCGCTGCTGAGCTTGGGGGAGGATGCGATGAGTTCTCCGCTGATGTTACGGATATGTACCAGGTCGTCAGCCACGAGGGATGCACCGCGTTCAACGAGTCCGAGAGAAACCTCACTTTTACCGATGCCGCTGGCTCCGGTGAGAAGGACACCCACACCCCGCACATCTACCATGCAACCATGCAGGGTCGTGCTCTCGGCAAACTCGTTTTCCAAGATGATCGTGGCCCGGTTCACCAAACTCATCGTTGGCAAGGTGGATCGGAAGACGGGAACGGAACACTCATCGGCGATGTTCACCACATCGGAGGGCACATCTGCAGCTCTGGAGAAAATGAGGCAGGGTACATCTTCACCGCAGATGCGGCGCATACGTTCCGTTCGTTCGGGACCTTCAAGGGTGGCTAAGTAGGCCATTTCACCGGAGCCGAAGATTTGGATACGTTCGTGGGCGTAGTAGCCAAAGAATCCGGACAGGGCGAGGCCGGGGCGGTTGAGGGCAGGGCGCCGGATAGAGCGAGTCATCCCCAAGGGGCTGTTGAGCAACTCCAATTCGAGCGTGTCTCGGTAGGCCTCATAAAAATGGGCCACCGTAATTTTCTCCACAATTTTAACAACGGGTTCCTTCATCTGTCGTGAAATTCTACCACAGAGTTCGCCGACGTCAAGCACGCGCTTTGCGCCCGCAGGGCAAACGCATTAGGAAATGTGTTTGCCTATTTACGATTTGCGATTTTCGACATATGATTTGCGATTTCGGAAAATTCGCGCTCTACGCGCGGGAAATGCAATGTAAAAGCACTCGACGGTCGTAAGGTCGATTAACCAAAAGCGACGGCTTTTGTCCCAACGGATGAGGAGTCGTGGGGCGACTCCGAAGCAAGGGCAGTGAGGTGCCGACGAATCAAAGCAATAGCCAAGCGGAATTTCGTCTGCGTATCACATGGGGAAGCTGAATAATCCCGGGTAAAATTTATTGGGGCACGTATGCCCCATTCAGCCCCGCACGTTCGAAGCGCACTTTCATCCACACCCTAATTCGTAACTTTTTCCGTCATACTCTGCATTTGTTCCCGCAACTTACACACCACTCACATCATGATGCTCTTTATGACCTCTATAACTTCGAATACAACAGCCATCATCAGGGGAAAGGTTATCGCCATTGTCAGGACCATAATGATTGTCCCTGCCGCTTTTCCTGAATGGTAGGTCTTGCGAGAGACCTCTTTCAGTTGACCGGTCATCACATGCGGCGGGCATGGTATATACTGTCCGTTTTTGGTCTCAAGGAGGCAAAATTTCTTCCCCGCATATATTCTTTCTATCTGTGCGTACGGTATAACAGCCAACCAGCCATCCGACGAGCGAATAATCATTGCTCGCTTCCGCAGCGAGTACTCTAATGAGACAGCGGTACGATCATACCTGCTTGCCAAATCTAAAAAAAGCATCGAGTTGGCATAAAGTGTTCCCACAATGAGGACAACCCCGGTACCGCACGCGTCGGGAACGAGGTATTCAATCCCTAGCATGCACAGTGTGCTCCATAAAACGATGAGGAGATACGACCAAAAATTGGACAAACTCACAGAGGGAATAATCCCCCTCTCCGCGATGCAAGGAGAACGTTCCCCTCTATAGATACAGCTAGAGCGAGGACCGGGAGATTTTTCTTCCTCCTGCTTGGAACCGGTTTTGAGCAGGTTCTCCACTTCATCAACCGCTTCCGGCGGAGCTATAATCAATGTGTTGCTCTCATGCTTTTTCTCCTTTTTAAATAAAAATGCAATCGAATTGCACGCCGCAAAACAGTGATCGAACATTGGTAAAACATAGCATACCCGAAAATTGGGCACCTCGCTTCTCCAATAATGGACACCCCTCTCTGTTATCTCCATCGTGTCCATTCCCCAAGTGATATGCCTTGTCATTTCCTTGACCGGGATATTGGACGCTTTCATAGATAAGTACATATGCACACTGATGAGCCAAATAAGGAACACAACAGTTGCCTGTCCATTCTTTCCCCAATAATAGAGTGAGACAAAAAAGAGGAGCCCCAACAAGACCCCATATTTTAACGCCCATCTTTTGAATAAATGAAACAACCTTCCCCGCAACGCGGATGTGTACTCGTCCAGAACATCCTCATTGCATCTTATTTCATATCGCTTACGCATATTTCTCGTTTATTCACTTCGTACATGGACACTCTGCCCCTGCCCATGCGGACCCCATTCGACGGATCTCTTCCCTACGATTGTTCATTAGTCTGACGCGGCTTCATATTATTCTCAACAGGACTTTCTGTCCAGTTTTTTTGCGTTCGTCCGGCGTTGCTTCGCTTCTTCAAGTAAAGCGTTGAATAAAGCCGTATTCTTACTTATCATATATTTTTCATAGGGCATAAACTTTTCCAAAATCCCAAACGAATCAAATGCCTGACTACTTGGGATTTCATTTCCCGCAAGCTTATACTCCTCCCATTCCCACGGGCACATTACATAGTCAGGTAGGTC
>CANPXA010000120.1 GCA_947585525.1 uncultured Akkermansia sp.
GTCATCATGATGACGGATCCAGCGAACTCATCCGCACACGTTGATGATTCAAAAAAAATTGCGCAACGCGTAGATTATTAATAAATCGTAATTCGTAAATAGGCAACCGCATTTCCTAATGCGGTTGCCCCGTGTTTTTCCTTGAAATTTTCGGGGGATGTGGTAGCTTAGGACAGGTATGGATGCGTTAGATGTCCTGAGAGCCTTATTTGAGATCACTGTATTATGGGTGATCTTCTACCAGCTGTACCGCGTCTTCAAAGATTCGCGCGCAGCGGCTATCCTTGGCGGTCTCATCATCATCATGCTCTTCATCTATCTTCTGGTGGACATCATCCACGCTTCCGTTCTGCAACGCATCGTGGGGGCCATCATCCCGATCGGAACGATCCTTGTCATCGTTTTCCAAGCAGAGATACGCACGGCTCTCGCCAAACTGGGTAGTTCTCCCTTGCTGCATGGCATCATGCAACCGGAAGGGCATAGCGATGCTTTCATCTCGTGTGTTTGTGATTCTGTTTCCTACCTCACCAGTAAACGTTTTGGGGCTCTTATCGCCATCTGCCGCAAGGATAATCTCCACGACCTTGTGAGCAACGCCACACGGTTAGATGCCCTGTACACTCGCGAACTCGTTGGCACTATCTTCATGCCTAAAACTCTGCTACATGACGGAGCCGTGATTGTGAATCACCAGAGAGTGGCATTTGCAAGTGCTATTTTACCCGTTTCGGACAGGGAGCTGAAGGATGCCTCTCTGGGGCTGCGGCACCGAGCCGGAATAGGACTTGCTGAGAAGTCGGACGCGGTGGTAATCATTGTATCGGAAGAGACGGGGACGATATCGCTGGCAGTGGGGAACGTGCTGCAGCGCAATTTAAGTCTGGATCTCCTGCATGAACGACTCAAAGAACTGCTTTATGCTCACGATGAAGAAACTCAAGATCAAGAGTCTGATCATACAGACGCTGACGATTGATCGTCGCCACAAGCTGATATGTTTGTTGCTGGCGGTTCTGGTGTGGGTGGTTGTTGCCTACTCACAGCGACGTGAATTGCGAGAAGAGGAGTGGGGGTTGGATAACATACGTCTCTCTGCTCCGGAATAACACAGACTCATGAGTGATTTTTTTATCACAGGAACGGACACGGATAGCGGCAAAACTTACGTCACGTGTGCGTTGTTGCGGGATCTGAGACGCCGTGGGGTGAAGGCTGCAGGCTTCAAGCCGGTGGCGTGTGGTGACAGGGGTGACGCTCGCGCCATGCGCGAAGCCATGGGAGAGCCGACTTTGGGGCTGGATCTTCTCAATCCGGTTTATCTCCGTGCAGCCACGGCGCCTGCCGTAGCTGCGGAGCTGGAGAGTAGGGAGCTCAGTGTTCACGAATGGGTGGAGAGCTACAAGCGTGTTAGTGGGTTGTACGAGTCGGTGCTTGTGGAGGGAGCCGGGGGCTGGGAAACGCCTCTGGCGACCGGAAAAACGATAGCTGATTTGGCACAGCAGCTCGCCTTGCCGGTTATTCTCGTTGTTGGTAACAAATTGGGAGCAGTGAATCACGCGATCCTAACCGTGCAGGCTATACGGCTGCGCGGGCTGGAGTGTCGATCAATCGTGCTCAATCACATGGCAGAGGAGTGGGATGCAGCATCGGTGATGAACCGGAAACTTATAGAGGAATATACAGGCGTCCCTGTGCAGGCGGAACTGATTCGTGACCAGCAGGAGATCGATTCCGGTGCAGTGCTGGGTATCTGATGAGAGAAAAAGTTATGTACACGTGGAGACTACGAAGCTCATTGATGGAACTTCGCCCGCATGGGTGTATTATGGGGATTCTTAACGTGACCCCTGATTCCTTTTCTGACGGGGGAAAGTATGTGCAGGCGGAGGCAGCGCTGGCGCACGCGCAACAACTGCTGGACGACGGAGCCGATATCATCGACATCGGAGGAGAGTCCACGCGCCCCGGGGCAGCTGAGGTGACTGAAGACGAAGAGACGCGACGAGTGCTCCCGGCGTTTCGCCTCATTCGGCAGAATTTTCCGCGAGCCGTTCTCTCCATTGACACCCGTCATGCGGAGGTGGCTCGTCGGGCATTGGACGAGGGAGCAGACATTATCAACGACGTGGGTGGGCTGGGAGATGGTCGGATGCGTTCGATTTGTGCAGAGTTCGGGTGCGGAGTCGTGCTGATGCATATGAAGGGTGTGCCGGCGACGATGCAGAAGGAGCCGCATTACGACGATGTCGTTCGTGAGGTACGGGAGTTTTTCATTGAACGCATCAGACTCGCCGAGGAAGCGGGGATCTCTAAAGATTGCATTTGTCTGGATCCGGGAATCGGATTCGGTAAAACCGTGCAGCACAACCTTGAACTCATCAACAACCTCGACGCCCTGCGTTGCGAGGGTCTTCCCATACTCATGGGACTTTCGCGCAAGCGGTTCCTGACGGTTATCGGCAGGGGAACCGTGGAGATGAGTCTCATTGCGGCGCGAAACGGAGCCCAGGTGCATAGGGTGCACGAAGTCAAAGAACTTCGGGAGGCGTTGGATCTTGCCCTGATGGAGTCCTGAGACCTGTGAATCCAAACGCCCGGCGATCGTTCGCGATGTTTTTGCTTTTGGATGGAAGGACAATAAAAAGCCGTGCCACGCAGGTGGGAGGCACGGCTTGGTAGAGGTTCAAGGGAACGGTTGAAATAACCGAGAATCAGTCCACATCGACAACAGTCCAGATGAGGGAATCTTCGTTGAAGCTGGGCATCTGGTCTGCTGTGCTTTGCGGCATGGTAATCTTGTTGTCTTTGAGAATCTTGCGCAGACTTTCTACAGTCGGCACAGCGAAGTTGGTCCGGAAGAGGTCATAACGCTTGGGATCGCCCTTCTTCCCGGGACCATTCGTCACATCCTCCATGAGCAAGACAAAGCCAAACTGCCCACCGGGAATTTCCGCCACGATGACCTGTATCGGATAGACTTCGCCCTCCTTCACCTCAAAAACCTTACCGAGGGTGAGCCCACCCACGCCCTTATTCCACACGGCGAGGTTCTTGTAGCTGGGATCTTGTTCATAGCCATCAAAGGCGGGGAGTTTGTGCTCTTTTACGGCTTTCCAGTGGTTTTTCAGACGATCGGGATCATTCTGCACGAAAGCGTTCACTTCAAAGCTGTCAGAATCTTTTTTCCAGAGCGAGGGAAGCATATAGCCTGCCTCCAGCACCGGCTCTTTATTGAAACGAACCCCCATAAAGTCGTCCCCCATCCCCACAAAGCGGAACTTGCCGGATTTCGGTGCGCGCACACGCCCGTGGTAAACCACGACCAGACCGGAGGGTTTGCAGACGTCTGCTGTACCGAAGGAAATGGTAGCGACGGATGCATCGATGGAAGGAACGCAGAAGTGCGGGTTCCAGAGGATTTGAGGGGATTTGTAGAAGCCCGACAGAGCGCGCTGGTTGTTGCGGGTGAAGAGCTCATGGAGCTTTTCTGCCGCACGTTGACGGAATTCAGTGCTATTCGTATTGACGACAACCTCCATTTTGTTGGTCTTGGGATTTTTCACCTTAGAGGAGACGCCTTTGGTAAGAGCCGAGGGAGCGCCGCTCTTGGTGAGCTTGAGGTCGTAGAATTCTCCCTTCAAACCGCCACCATCGCCGCCGCCCTGACCCATACCGCCACCGTCACTGCCGAGCCCTTCACCGAGGGAGGTGTCCAAATTGACGGACACGTCCATCTGGTCAAAACTCAGTTCGCCGCTGGTGTCGAGACTCACGGGAGCAGCCACGGCGCCCACCGCATTCTGCGCCACGATGACGCTCGGGGTAACAGTGGGGTTGGTGGTCGCCGTGCGGGCGGAAAGTTCCCTTGAGACCGGGTTGCTGGAGGGAGGACCATCGCTCGAGGGAGCTTGGTAGGCGATGAACTCCGCCGGCTGCTCACTGGCTATGATCAAGATGGTGAAGTACAGGATACCGCCGAAAAGCAGGAGAAAGCCGGCACAGGCGCCGAAACTGATCAACTTGTTCATCAGGGCGGCTTTCTTGAGCTGCTTCAGAGCCTCATCGCTCATCTGTATGTGTAACGCCATAGTTGTACAGTGGGGTTGTTTTCAGTGCCTAATATAGCGCATTTTTTCCTTCATCGCGAGCAAAATTCAGCTTCTCAAGTGTTACAGATGTGTAACACCGCACACGTGTCCCAATAAAATTTTCTCCGGGCTTATTCAACCCCTTCCCCATGAGTTTCCTCTGGATGAAGGAAGTAGCGGAAAGACGGTAACCCATTGACGATTCAGAAAAGCGGTAAGCTCGGCATGGCATCATTCCAGACGCTTTCTAGCCAACAACTCACCTTGTCCCCAAAATTCCGCTGCGCTTCCGCTTTGACGCTTCGGTACCGCACTACCTCAGCGCCCTGCGGGCAAAAGCTGCGCTTTTGTCCAATCGTCCTGCCCGCCCGCTTCGCGTGCGCCCTGCACGGGGCCGTCGGACGCTTTGCCTCCCCGCGCGTAGCGCGCTAACATCCAAATCGTAATTCGTAATTCGTAAATAGGCGAGCTCCGCTCGCCTCCGTCCATCGTACATAATCAATGAGTTATGTTGCATCGCTCACCGATATCTGTCTGTTGGGATTGCGTTTTTCTTGGGACGGATGTGCCTCAGGATGACGAGGTCGTGAAAGGAAAATCGTGCTGGAAGAGGCGGAATTTGGCGTTTACTCTTGCAGAAGGGAAAGGGATGTGGCATACTAGAACGGTAAGATACTATGGCTCTCATCTACATCAGAAACCAAGATCAGCAGTACGTTTTCGAGCTGCCGGCAGTAGTCGGAACAGAGGTTTACGTCGGAACGGAGGCGACGTGCCCCATCAACCTGGCAGGTGTCGGTGGCGTGTCGCCGGTGCATGCGCGCATCGTGTGTCAGCCGGAGGGATACGTGATAGAAGATCTGCAGAGTCAGTACGGTACAAGGGTGGGAGAGCGTTCGGTGGTGCAGCCGGAGTACATGATGCCCGGGGTTGAGTACGTGCTGGGACAGGCGGTGCTCGTCTTGGATCTTTCCGCCCCGCAGGCTGTGTCTCCCGAGCCTGTTCCTCAGCAACAGCCCCGGCAGGAAGCGGGCAAGCCGAAGTTGCGTGCCGCCATGCCGAAGAGGACGGTCGGAGGAGCCGCTGCTGTGAAGGGGAGTGTGCTGATGACTGCAACGGCCACATCGCACAAACGTTCGGGCGGGGGATCTGCACTGACGGCGATCTGTGTGCTTGTGTTGTTAGCGATAGCTTTTTACACAGGATTGGCGCTGCATCATTGGGAACGTACAGGAAACTTTTTGCCGGGGATTGTAGCGGATTCGGAACCGGAGGAGGAATGAAAGGGGAGCACAGAGCGGCGTGGCTGATGGTATGCGGTCTGCTGCTGCTCACGTCCTGTCGGGATCGTGAGAAAAAGGATGAGCAGCCGGCAGCTCAACGACAAGAGGAGCATTTGACCATTCCCCTGCCTCAGGAGGAACCTTCCGTGCCGGGAGGGCAGGAGGTCCGCACGCGTTTGTTGCCGCTTTTGGCGGACTTTGCTATGGTGAAATTGGGCGAGCTGCGGTTGGATACGGAGGTTCAGGATGATGGCGGCGTTCTGGTGACGGGCAGGGCGATGTTGAACGTCGAGGAAAATTTGTACATGGCTGAAGAGGCTCCGTCGGTTTTTAACGAACAGCGCAAGGAGATCAATGCAGCGATGAATCGAGCGATGCTGCCGGAATCCAA
>CANPXA010000121.1 GCA_947585525.1 uncultured Akkermansia sp.
GCGTCAATTTACGATGTGGATACTAGCGCGCCGCGCGCGGGGGTGCGGAACATGGGCGCAGCGGCTCATCTTTGCTTTGAATTCAAGCACGGGGCAACACACAATCAAACCCGAATCCACACAACGCTGCCACGTGCTCGGGGTTGCTTCTCAACAAACGCAGCAAGACCACCATTTCATCATCTGGAACGGGATTCGAACCCGTGTTGCCCGCGTGAAAGGCGAGAGTCCTAGGCCTCTAGACGATCCAGACTTTCAGGAGGTAAGTGCGCATGAAGCGACGGGGGAATGTACCACAGTGGGGGGGGCTTGGCAAGACTAAATCACGGGGTGAATGAAAAAAATGAGCATGAAGTCATCAGAGAGTGCGTCCGATCGCTTTCCTCACAACAACAATCCATGACTTTGCTTCCCGCCAATGCTTGCCTCAAGCTCGCCTCACGAGCTTTGCTTCGGAGCCGCCTCACGACTCCTCACCCCTGCGGGGCAAAAGCTGAGCTTTTGGACAAACTGCCTTACGTCGTCGGCAGTTTTGAACGATGGAAGCGGAGCCGGGGAGATGGCATGACGCAATCTCGGACCAACCCGCGCGCAGCGCGCGAACATCCAAATCGTCCATCGTCCATCGTCCATAGAATGCGTTGCCTCGTGTTTTCGATGTTGCAATGGGGAAAGAAATTGTGTATAGTGAGGATCGGTATTCAGAGACTACTTATGGCTTCTCCACAATTTAAAAAACCGACAGGAACAGCGCCGACGCGGCGCTTGCTAGGTACAGGGGCTGCACCGAAGACGACAGTGCGCTTAAAGGCGTCAAACGGGCAGGCAATCCAGGCGAAAGCTCCGGCCGCATTTGCTAAACGAACGGCTCCGGGGGCGAAGCCCGAGGAAAAACTAGCAGAAAAGGCAAAGGAGGAGAAGTCTCTTAAGGAGGTGGCGACCGAGGAGACCCCGACCGCTGAACAGAAGCCGTTGACGCCTCCGGTGGAATCCGACCCGCAGGAACAGCCTTCCGAGGAGCGTGGGGACGTGCAGCCTCAACCGGTGGAACAGCCCTCCGAAGGGACGCCTGAGCCCGTCACGCAGGAGCCCCCTCCCGTGGAGGAACACGCCCCTGAGGCTCAGCCGGAGGGAGAGGGAGCCGGAGTGGTTGCAACGGACGAGGAGGAAGAAGCTCGCAAGCGTGCTGAGGAAGAGTATGCCCGTCAGATGGAGGAGTACAATCGCCAAATGGAGGAATACAACCGCCAGATGGAGGAGTACAATCGTCAGCAAGCTCTCCTGCAGCAACAGGCGGAGGCTGCTGCTGCTGCCGAACAGCCGACAGCCGAAGAAGCTCCGACGGCAGAGGAACAGCAGACGGAAAACGCAGTGAAGCCTGAGGGGAAAATAAAGCCGACAGGGGCAAAGGCTCTGGCCGTGGGTGGACTCAAAGTGGCGGGGTTGGCGAAGCCGGTGGCAGGTGGAGCAAAACCGGCGCCGGGAAAGAAGGCATCCGTTGCTGCGAAACCGGCAGCAGGGGGACTGAAAAAGGCGGTGGCTCCGTTGATGTCGGCCAAGGCGAAGCCCGAGGTCCCGGCTCCGTCTCCCGAGCCTCCGTCACAGGAAACGGATGGTGCGACACCGGTGGGGGAAGAGACTACCGCAGAAGCAACCGAGCAAACGGAGCAGGGCGGAACCAATCAGGTGGATGCGGCTTATGTGTCCATGCTCCAGCAGACGGCGCAGAAACGACCGATCCACAAGTCCAAAGGGTTTATCATCGCCTGTGGGGTACTCGTTGTGTTCGCCGGTTTTTGCGGCTACCTCGTCGTGAAACAGAATGCCGAGAATGCGGCTATGAGGGAAAGGAATGCCCGTATCATGGGCATCCTCTCGCGCGCCCGCGAAATCAACAAGCTCCAGATAGAGAGTTTGGCGGAAGCGCGGAAGAAGAACGTGAATGTGAAGTGCAGCAAGAAGGAAGCCGAATTCCTCATGGATGTCATCGTCAATCCGGAGATGAAAGATGAGAATGGCAAGCCGATGTTTGGAAACCATCCGGATGGGGTGGCACAGCTTGCCTGCCTGCTGGTGGGTATAGCGTCGGAGGCAGATGAGAGCATCGGCGCCATGGTGTTCAGCCGTCTGCACAAGGAAGCCCGAAAGATCAAGCCGCACAACTACCGCTGGCTTGTCCAGCGGCTTGCCTTGGCCGATATCAAGGGGATCAACGACAAACTGCACGATCTCGCCACAAAGGTGGCAAAAATGGATGCCAAGAAATTCTCGAAGAGGGATCAGGTGCTTTCCTACATCTGGGAAGCGATGGGGTTGCGCGTCACAGAGAAGGATATTGAACCCATCACGGAGCTGCTGAAAGATCCGGAGACCAGCAATGGCTTGGTTGAGACCCTTTCCATTTGCCTGCGCAACATTGTGGAGCGGATGGAGGATCCGGCAAAGCGCAGTGAGCTGGGAGACAAGATATTTGAGCTGCTGCCGGAGAATAAGCGTCCGTACCTCATGGCTACCTTGGCAAAATCGTGCTCTCCCAAGGCCCTTGAATATTACAAGCAGCGTGCGATCACCCCGAACAACTGGAGAGCTGACAGAGATTTCTTTGCCAATTATGGGAGCGACGATATCATCACTTATCTCGTTCAGGATATGAAGCCCGCTGCAGGTGATGACCCGAAGCTCCAAAAACTCGTCGATGAAATGATAGCTTCGGTGGTGCGCCAGGATCGCGATCGTAAGCCTGAGGATGCCGAGAAGCTCGTCAAAATGGTGTATGATAAATTGGATGTCGATACTTCGGCTTGGGAAGAGATCAATGAAAAGACCGACAAGGATTCTGCCGATTTTGTCGGAGAGGATTCGCCGGAATATGCCGAACTCATGAAGAAACGCGCCGATATCGAGGGAAGCCGCAAACAGAAGCTTGATTTCATCCGCGTGCTGTCAGGCATGAGGAATTGGCCTTGGGTTGTGCAGTACCTTGAAAAGTTGAAGAAGGAACCGGAAAATCAGGTGTCGAGCGAGGCAGCCCGCGCGCATGAAAAGGTTCTCGAAAATACGGAAAGGGAACGGGAAACACAGGAGCGTTACAATCGCCGTACCAAGGAATTGTGAAAAAACATCACGCCATGAACGATGGAAGCGGATCCGGGGAGATGGCATGGCGTAATCTCGGACCAGCCCGCGCGCAGCACGCGGACATCCAAATCGTAATTCGTAATTCGTAAATGGGCGACGGAGCGCTGCCTCGGGTCGTCGGTCGCCCTGTGCATTGCACATCCCACACGCAACGCGCTAATTTTCAACATCGTCTATCGTACATAGGCACGTTCGTGCCTCCGTCCATCATCAATGGGCACCGTCAGGCGCCTTGGGAGATTCGTCGAGGTCCGGTACGCGGCTGACGTGGGCGCCGAGACCTAGGAGCTTGTCGTCGAGCATTTCGTAGCCTCGGTCGATGTGGTAAAGGCGATGGATTTCCGTGGTGCCTTCGGCTGCGAGGGCGGCCAGGACGAGAGCGGCGGAGGCGCGGAGATCACTGGCCATAACCGGTGCGCCGGAGAGGCGGTCGGTGCCAGTGATGATGGCGGTGCCGTTGTCCATTTTGATATTGGCTCCCATGCGCTTGAGTTCAGAGCAATGCATGAAACGCTGGGGGAAGATGGTGTCCTTGACCACGCTGATGCCGGGAGTGACGGAGAAGAGAGCTGTCATCTGAGCCTGCATGTCAGTGGGGAAGCCGGGGTAGGGACTCGTCGTGATTTTGCCTCCTTTAGGTGTTTTGCCGGGAGCGACAAAGACCGAGTTGCCGCTCGCGGAGAATCTCACTGTATGCCCGCATTCAGTGAGAAGATCAGAAATAGCTTGGAGGTGTTCCTTGCAAACTCGGTTGATGGTGATACCCTCACTGATAAGTGCGCCCGCCACCATGAAGGTGCCGGTTTCGATGCGATCCGGGATCACGGTGTGCTCGCAGCCGTGGAGGCGTTCCACGCCCTGGATGGTGATGGTGCGTGAGCCTGCCCCATCGATTCGGGATCCCATTTTGTTGAGAAAATTGGCAAGATCCACCACTTCCGGCTCACGAGCGGCGGATTCAATCACAGTTGTCCCACGAGCAAGGACAGCAGCCATCATCAAATTGTCCGTCCCCAATACCGTGGGTCCGTTATCCCCGCGCATATCGACCGTGGCGCCCACGAGACCATTGGGAGCCTCAATGACGAGGTTGCCGCTCTTCACCCGAACTCGTGCGCCGAGAGCCTGGATAGCGCGCACGTGGAGGTCCACCGGACGGTCGCCGATAACGCAACCGCCGGGAAGTGGAAGTGTGCAGCGTTTCATGCGCGCCATCATGGGTCCGAGCAAGCAGATGGAAGCTCGCATTTTTCGCACTTGTTCGTAGCTGGCGCTGGAGCTGATGCCATCCGGAGAATCGATGCGCACGGTGCCACTGGAGCGCTCGACGGAGGCTCCGAGTTGGCTGAGGATCTGGATCATGTAATTGGTGTCGGATACATCCGGCACGCGGGAGATGCGGACGGGGTCATCCGTAAGGAGTGAGGCAGCGAGGATGGGAAGAGAGGCGTTCTTGGAGCCGCTGATATTCACGGAGCCCTTGAGGAGGTGACCTCCTTCGACGATGAGTTTATCCATGGAGAGAGTAGTTGGGAATCAGGGTTGGATGGAGAGGTAGATGATGTACGCGGCGAAGCGAGGATCTTTGGAATCGGTGCGAATGATAAGTCGGTTGAGAATCGGCTTTCGAGTGTCGATGGGGGAGATGACAACCTTGTAGTCGGTTCCGGGTTTCAACGTGACGGCATCGTAGGTGAAGGCCGAGCCGGAGAGATCCGCTTTGGTGACCTGTTTGACGGGAGACCCGGAGGGAATACGCAGGGAGAGGGATTGAGGCGCGGGGAAAGAGTTGAGCTTCCAAATGAGACTCCGGGCGCTGAGCTGCACGGCTTGAGGCACGCGAATGTTCATCGCGAGACGGGTAGTGGCGCCGTCTGCTGTGGACGCTTCAATTTCCTTACGGACATCATGAGTGAAGCCGCTCACGTCGATGCGGGCGGTGAGTTGGTTGCCGGAGAAGGAGACCGTGGTGCAGTCGCAGAGGGAACGCGCACGCACAATGGCGGAATCAGCTTCAAAAACGACGGTGACCTGCTTCTGAGTGAACCGGAGTTGGACGTCCTGCTCGGGGTTGGGAAAAGCGGCGCAAGCCTGCTGAGCCGGAATCGCAAGAAGACCGAGCATGAGAAGACTTGAGGCGAGGTGAGGCATGGGGAAAAGCAGGCTTAGTCGGAGGGAGAAGAAGGATCGGGCTCCGGCTCAAAGAAGAAAGCAGAGATGACAAAGAGGGCCGCTGCGACGCAGATGCAGGAATCTGCCACATTGAAGGCGGGCCAGTGGTAACCGCCGGGAAAATTTTGAGTGGGCAGCCAGGGGAATGAGAAGTCGAGGAAATCGACGACGTAGCCGTTGGCCAGGTTGTTCCAAAATGAGAGGGAGTCACTGCCGGGAAGGAAGAAGCCTCGGGTGAGTCGGTCGATCATGTTGCCTATGACTCCGGCGTACACAAGAGCCCATGCGATTTTGAGCAAACGGGTGTTGAAAAATCCTTTCCGGAAAAGGAGAGAGAGAGCAACGAGGGCGATGATCTGGACACCGAGAAAGAC
>CANPXA010000122.1 GCA_947585525.1 uncultured Akkermansia sp.
GGCATCCTGGCCGTTCTCATCACGGCTATCATCTACGCACGGAAACAACACCTCTCCATACCCGCAGTTTGCGATGGTCTCGCTATCGTCTGTCCCATCGGTCTCTTCTTCGGACGAGTCGCCAACTTCATCAACGGGGAACTCTATGGTCGCATCTGTGCAGCAGACTCCGTGCTGGCGATGAAGTTTCCGCAGGAATTTCTCTCCTTCTCCGCCGAACAGAGGGGGGCTATCCTGCAGGCTCTCTCCTCACAACCCGGATCACCCCTCGCCGAACCTTCCTCCGGTGGTCTGTTCTTCGAAGATATCCTGCGTCTTGTTCGCGAAAACGATGCTTTTCGCAATGGTCTCGGAGAATACCTGAATCCGCGCTACCCCTCGCAACTCTTTGAAGCATTCGGGGAAGGACTTCTTATTTTCGTGATTCTCATCATTCTTCGTCTGACATGGAGACACGCACCCGCCGGGATATTCAGCGCGCTGTTCTGCTTTCTCTACGCAGCTGCCCGCATCTTTACAGAGTGCTTCCGTGAACCGGACGCGCCTCTGTGGGGGAGCATCACACGTGGACAATACCTCTCCTTTGCCGTCATTGCACTGGGCTGCATCTTCCTCGTTTTTTCCTACCGCTCCGCCAAGCATCTCCGGCCGAAGTAGTCCTTCAACTTCACCCCCTGTTCGTAGAACGCATGGGGTGCATCAAAAAACCGGCGTGCCCTCCCTCTTGGAGAACACGCCGGAGAACGAAGCGGACGAGGCTTGAACTCGCGACCTCAGCCGTGACAGGGCTGCGCTCTAACCAAACTGAGCTACCGCTCCATCCACATCGCGTCACCGCGAATGCGGAGGCATTTTACAGATAACCCCGCGTGTTGGCAAGCCTTTTTTCTTTTTTTCTTCGTGAAAAGTGAAACACGGGGCGCTGGGCGCCTTGCGGCGCCTATTTACGATTTTCGATTTTGGATGCTCACGCGCGCTTCGCGCGGGGGAGGTGAAGCAAATGCGGAGCGGAATTCCGAAATAGAACGTGATGAGTAGTTAGAAAGCGGCGGGAAGAGGCACCCAGCGGAGCCTGTTTACGGTAGTTGCTTATCAAAGAAAACCGCAGCAGGTTCGCCCTGCTGCTGTTTTTTGGGTACGTCAGGCATGATATGCAACTGGGGTGAAAGTCCCCAAGATCCGCTGACAGGGCGGAATCAAATAGCCAAAGGCAACTGCGTCACAGCAATGTGGGGTGGGGAAGAAGCCGGAGGCGAAACACAGACATCGTAAATCGTAATTCGTACATGAGCGCCGTCAGGCGCTTTGCCCCTTTCTAACCAACCTTTCGCATTGCTTCTGGAATTCCGTTTCGCTACTGCTCTGCTGGAACCCGCGCCCCCGGCGCGCTAAAATCCAAATCGTAAATCGTAAATGGCAAACGCTTTTCCTAATGCGTTTGCCCCGGGGGAGGGGGTTCTCGGTGAGAATTGATCCACCATGCAACTAGGGTGAGCACACCAAAATCGTCCAACCAGCCCACAAGAGGGAAGAAAAACTCCGGGAAAATATCCAGTGGGAGGACGACGTAGGCAACGGCCAGCACCGCAAGGATTTTGTTGCGTGTAGTCCAGAGCGTCCCGCGTCTTGAGGTTTCAAAGCTGTGCCGGGCTTTTTGGAGCTTTTCCTGTATTTTTTGCATGGGAGGAGAGAGAAATTTTGCGGCTTCCAGAGGAGCTTTTCTTTTTCTTCGTGTGAGACGAGCGGCGTCTGCGCGAGGAATAGCGGTCAGTGTGTTTCTTTTGGAGCCAAAGGGCGAAGATAGATGAGGCGCGAATCTGCACAGCCGAGGCTTCTGACACAGTCTCTGCAACCCGTGTCATTTTGGTCAGGATTGTGGCGTATTCTTGAGCGTCTTCGACCAACTGTGCTTCATCCAGCAATTCATCGAGCTCGATGAGATCGCGGTAGCAGCGCATCCAGTCCTGCTCGGTGGTAGCAGGTAGAGTTTGCATGATGCTCTCAGGGAGGGAATCAAGACGTCTTTCGATGCGACGCAGGAGGCGTTGGGACAGTCTGTCTTTTTTAGAGAGGGTAGCGGCGGCAACAAGGTGACGCAGGTGGCTATCCAGGTCCCCGTGCGCAGCGAGGACATCAACAGGTACGTAGCCGGAATGAGGATCCTCTCGGTGACGGCAGGCTACAGAGCAGAAGAGATTTTTCAAGGCTTCCGCACGCTTGGTAGGGGTGAGAGATTCCTGCTCAAAAAGCAGTGTTTGTTTTCTGCTTTCCATGTCGGGGGGAAAAATGTAGAGTTAGAGGGAATCGAGCGTGGAAATGTAATCATCAAAAGCCCGCTGGGGTGTATTTTTCTCCTTGGATGCAGGGACAGGATCCGTGGGAGAGGACTGTTGATCGGAGGAAGCGAGGGAGGCATTGGTTTGCTGCTCTCCCTGTTGGGGCGAGGAAACATCGCTGCCTCCTTCGGGGAGAGAATCGGGAGAAGATTGGTTGGTGGCTACGGAAGAGTTTTCCTCCGTTTCTTCGACCCTTGGCCAGACAGATTCACGATCAGGAAGGTTAAAATTGGCGAGGTGTTCCCGGTCAGTCAGCAGCTTCTTGACGACCGAGATCCGACCGGTATGGTACACCTTACCCTTGCGTACAATGCAGAATGCCGAGGAGAAAACAATGGGGTTGCAGTTTGAGCTAAAAAAAGCCTTGTAATGGGAAGAAGAACGGTCGGAGAGGAGGCTGCAATAATGGGGGGAGCCCTTGATATTTTTCATGATCAACTCGGCCATCTCCCCATCGGTGAGGTTTCCTTTAACGAGGCGGAACTCGATATGTTCCACACGGGGAAGCGTAAGATCCAAGTCAATGTCAACGATACCTTTATGCTTCCTGTTGTTGCCGGATGAATCGTGGGTATGCTCGATACGGAAGCGCAGGTGAGTTCCGCGCCAGCTGGTAAATTGCAAGGAATCCCTATAATTGGAGACGAAGTGGGAGAGAATACTGTCCACGAAATTGTACGAGGTTTGATCTACCTTGAGGGGAACGGCGTAACTGACTTCTTTTCCGGCAAACGGGATGAGCTTTGAGCGAGCCGAGAACAAGTCAGCGAGGCGCTGAGCCGTCTCTTCCGCAAGAATCTTTTTGGGAGCCGTGATGAAGAAAATAGAGATTGGGTCGGAGGGGTTCGGGCTGTGGGGCACAATTACAGAGCAGTCGTCTATCCGAAAGAGGTAGCAACTCCCGTTTTCAACTCCGTGTGGGAACATCGTTGCCAACTCCTTGTAGGGAATAACTTTTTCCGCCGCGTATAAAGAACTCCCCCAGCCACCGACCAGAAGACCGTACAGAGAGAGAACCAGAGAAGCTATGAATGTACGAAACGGCATCGTGCAGGAGTGGGGGATTAGTCCTTGTACGAGCGAATGAGCTTGCGGATGTGTCGCTCCATCAGGGGAAGGTGGGTCCGAATGCTTTTGGCAAGGGTGAGTTGGTTGCGCGCGCGCACGAGGTTGTGTTCCGGATAATCAATGCGGAAGTATTTATCGCCGTCCAAGTAATCGGTGAGGAAGCGAATGGCTATCTCTGTGGTAATAAGCCAGCCTGAGAAGGCAAGCATATCGACTTCAGTCTTGGTGAGGAAATCATGAGTTGCGTCGAGGTACCCCTCCGCGAGGGACTCGAAAAAGGGCATCTGCATCTCCACTTTGCTCAAATCCGCCTCATCCTCGCTCGCTATGCAGGTAGCGGTACGTACCATATCCCCAAAATCATAGAGAGACAAGCCGGGCATCACCGTGTCCAGATCCACGACACAGACTGCACTGTCCGTTTCCTCATCGAGCATGACGTTGTTGATCTTTGTATCATTATGAGTGATGCGGGTAGGGAGTTCACCACTGCGCTGCATTTCAACGAGCTTGCCGAGCTCGGGAACCCAGGAGCGAATGAGCTCGAGTTCTTCTTGACAGTTTTGGACGCGGTTGAGGAGGTCGGCGGAGACACTCTGCTCCAAGGACTCGTAGCGCTTAGGGGTGTTATGAAAGTCGGGGATTGATTCGCGGATATCCTCCGGATTCATATCCGAGACAAGTTCCTGAAAGGAACCGAAGGCATAGCCGGCCTGGTAGGCCTGTCGTGTATTTTCGACAACATCGTAGGTATGGGTTCCTTCAATATTGTTGTAGCAACGCCACATTCCACCTTCTTCCGGGAGGTTGATGTAACTACGTCCGCCACGTGCCGGGTAGAGAGTGAGAGTCTGGCCTGCCGCATTTTTTCTGCGTCGCAACACCTTCCACGTGATGTGTCTCGTCACCTTCTCCACATTTTTCATCACGAGCGCAGGATCTTTGAAAACGTAGTCATTGATGCGCTGCAGGATGTAGCGGTCAACGTGTCCATCATCCGCACGGTAGCAGGCGCGATAGGTTGTATTGATGTGACCGTTACGCAATTCCTCGCCGTAGAGGAAATCACCATTGATGGCGAACTGGTCACCGATACGGGCTATACGTTCGGCGACTTTGCCTTCACTAAGTTGGCTCATCGGATTATCTTCTCGGAGTTGAGGCGGATGGAGCGGGGCTCGAAGTGCGGTGCCGTTTGTCCGCTTCATAGCCAAAATTGATGGAAAGCAGGCGGAAGGCGTTGGCAACAGAGGGATGTT
The DNA here is from genome assembly GCA_947585525.1 of uncultured Akkermansia sp. Classification (GTDB taxonomy): domain Bacteria; phylum Verrucomicrobiota; class Verrucomicrobiia; order Verrucomicrobiales; family Akkermansiaceae; genus Akkermansia. Next base: position 4,664 of record CANPXA010000122.1, read on the forward strand.
TCACCACGACGAGTATTTGGGAAATTGAGGGATCCACTGAAAATTTTGATTGACGAATAGGGAGACGCATAGCTCCTTCTCCCTCTGCGGGCACGCACAACGAATAAGTCATCGACTTGACATCCTTATTCTTTTTCCCGTTGAAAGACCAGACGTTGGCATCGGAGCTTGTGATGCCGTTGTTTTCTTTCCGCTTGTAGGGAGCTATCATATCCCCCTTTTCCGGGAGGTCATCCGTAGGAGAGTGTATGAACTCAAGCGTATTCGGTGAAAAATTGATAATATGGAAACCGCCGGTCGGAAAGTCGGCTTCCCGCAAAAAGAAGAATTGAGATTTTTTAAAATCCTCCGACGGCACAACAATTGCCGTCACCTTGCCCTTGGTGTATTCCGGTGGCACAGGTATCGTGATGAGAGGTTTCGCCTCCTTTTTTTGCTCCTTATCTTCGGGAATCTCATCGTAGAGACGGATCATGCCATCCGAATCAACGCTGACCCTTTCACCCGGCATACGGGAAGAGATACGCACCGGAAGGAATTCTTTCCCGATTTTGGCGAAGAGAGACGAAGGAATTTGAGCTTTGGCTCCCCGACCTGAAGGGGAGCATATCACAAAACGAACCCCTGTGGTGGGATATTGAGGCGCATGCCCCTCTCCTTGAGGCTCCTGAGCTGCGAGAGATGCGACCCCAAGCATCAAGAGACCGAGCAACCATGCGTATAAAGAGACTCTTTTCATAGTGAGCAGAATATACAAGCTGCCCGCATGATACCAGTTCCCACAGGGTATAGCAAGGAGAAAATAGACGATGGCGCCTGCCGCGCCTATTTACGATTTGATTCATATACGATGGACGGAGTCCCGCGTATTTTAACACCCCCAATTAACCGTGTACGATGGACGATGTGGAAAATTCCGCGCTCTTCGTATAATTTTGTGGAATGACTCCGCAAAGCAATTCCACAAAGTCGGCAAAATATCCAGTATCTGACAAA
>CANPXA010000123.1 GCA_947585525.1 uncultured Akkermansia sp.
ATCATAACACTATTCTGCAACGAGTGTTGCAGAGAATGCAAGGATGAAGTGCCGATTTTTTATCTTATCCCTTCAGTATCTGTCTCAGCGAATTTGCCGGAGGTCCTCTTTTTTTATATCTTCCTCCTCTCTCTCTCTTTTCCCTTTGTTTCCTCCCGCTGAAGAGTTTTTAGAGATGGCAGAATTACGAATTAGAAAATTCGCGCGCTACGCGCGGAGATGCGGAGCGGAAGCGCAGCGGAATTTTTAAGCAACGCGTATCGTTAATGAGGAAAGCGTCCGGAATTACGCTATGCCGTCTTTCTTGCTTTGCTTAGATAAATCGTAAATAGCAAACGCATTTTCTAATGCGGTTGCCCTGCCGTATTGCCGGCTTTGCTTAAATCGTACGTCGTAAATCGAAATTCGTAAATAGGCAAACGCTCTGCGTTTGCCCTGACTTTTCTCTTGCTTTCGAGGAAAAGGGAGGATATACTGGCAGACGTGAAAGAGGAGGGAAAACAACGGGAAGACTGTAAGACCCTCGAGCTATTCGTAAAAGGGGTAGCGGATGATGGTCGCGAAATCTCGTTGCGGCACACAGATATCGACACTCTCACAAAATATCTCGAGCAATGGCGTCGGCTCGTCGGGCAAAATGTGGATATTAAATTGGAGAATGGCTCCATCAAAGCTACGGTGACTGCGGCACCGGCGCTTATCCTCGGTCTTGTGGCGGATTGCGAACATTATGAGAAGGGGATGATCACGGAAATCCCCGGGGAGCGGCTGGTCGTCTTCCGGCAGATGGAGCAGGATGCCAAGGAAGGTCTCAGACAATACAGGATCTCCTGCGAGGGGCGGCAGTGTTTGCGCATTGGTTCGGAGCTCCACCGGAAGACGGTGCGGAATCGTGTGGAAGAGACGGAGCTTGAAATCGAAGGGATCGTCACAGATGCCGGTGGTCAAGGGACACCGAATATCCACTTGCTCAATAAACGTGGTAAGTACACGATATCTGTGGATCGACAGTTCCTCGAGGGGCTGAGTGAGAATATCCTCTACAAGCTCATCCGCGTTTCAGTGAAATGCAAATACGATGTTGTGGCGCAGGTCTATAAGGACTATATACTCAAAGAGATAGTCGATATGCCTGTATTGGATGAGCAAAAACTGGCAGCGGCTATCAAACAGGGAACTGAGGACTGGCAGGGAGTAGATGACCCGTACGAGTGGCTGGTATCGATGAGAGGAGGTGAGGAATGACCGTACTCTTTGATACGTGCACCCTTATCTCGCTACTGAACAAAAAAGCTGCCTATCATGGCACCGCTGTGCAGTGTCTGGAAAAATTAGTGGAAGGGAAGAACCGTATCATCGTAAGTCCACTTACACTCGCCGAATATGGGGTCAAGGGCAATTTATCTGATGTCTATGAGCAGCCATTTCGAATTCCCAATTTTGGCGTAGTTCCTGCCGCGATGGCTGCAAAGTTCCGATCGATCACACGTGATCCCAAAGAAGTCCAACGGAAAGAACCCCATGATCGGCAATATATAGCCATTGACACAATGCTGCTCGCCCATGCGGTAGCCGAACAGGTTGATTGTGTGCTCACCAATGATACGCGTACGTTTAAACGCACGGCTGAAGCTTTAAGGCAGAAAGGGGAAAGTTTACCCGACATTGTCTTATTGAGTGATGACCCTCTTTCTCATCTTGGGCTAACGACCCGATGAAATTCTTTTGAATCAATGCGTTGAGAAAAATTCGGCGTGGTGGGCGCAATTTGTATTGCCAAACCGGGTGGAGGGGTGTAGAATACGCCGCTTTTCCCCTCCGGGGAGGGTGACAGAACCTGATCAAAGACCATGAGTCCCGAAACATTATTTTGGATCGTGCCGGCAGCATCGCTGATCGCTTTGCTTTTCGCTGCTATTTTCTTCTTCAACATGAAGAGAGCCGACGAGGGAACAGACCGAATGAAGGAGATCGCCGGCTATGTGCGGGAGGGAGCGATGGCTTACCTGAAGCAGCAGTACAAGGTGGTGGCTGTCTTCTTTGTGATCATAGCGATTGTGTTCGGGGTGATGGCCTGCTTCGACCTGCAAAACGACATCGTGCCGGTCGCCTTCCTCACCGGCGGCTTTTTCTCCGGTCTGGCGGGCTTCATCGGGATGAAAACCGCCACCTACGCCTCCGGACGCGTGGCAGAGGCTTGCCGCGATGAACACGACGGTCTCAACCGCGGTCTCAAGCTCGCCTTCCGTTCCGGCGCGGTGCTCGGTCTCACGGTGGTAGGGTTCGGTCTGCTGGATATCTCCGGCTGGTACCTCATTTTGGACAACACGGGGCTCGTGGGAGGCGACGGAGTGAGCAAACTTGTGGAAATCACCACCATCATGCTGACCTTCGGCATGGGCGCTTCCCTGCAAGCCCTCTTCGCCCGCGTGGGTGGAGGCATCTACACGAAGGCGGCGGACGTGGGCGCGGATCTCGTGGGCAAGACGGAATTCCATTTCAATGAAGATGATCCCCGCAACCCCGCTACCATCGCGGACAATGTGGGCGACAACGTAGGCGACGTCGCAGGCATGGGCGCGGATCTCTACGAGTCCTACGCCGGATCCATCCTGGCCTCCGCCGCGCTGGGTGCGGCAGCTGTTGCGTCCGCTCACGGCACGTATGAGCAAGGACTCCAGATGGTGATGGCACCTATGATCATCGGCGCCGTGGGGGCTATCCTCTCCGTGCTGGGAATCTTCATCGTGCGCACGAAACAGGGAGCGACGCAGAGTCAGCTGATGGCGGCGCTCAACCGCGGCATCAACTTCTCCGGCGTGCTCATCGCGCTGGCGGCAGCCGGGGTTCTCTACCTGCTCGGCATTCCTAACTGGCTCGGTCTCTGGGGGTCTATCGTGATCGGTCTCGTGGTAGGCATCCTCATCGGCAAGGTGACGGAATACTACACCTCCTTCGAATACAAGCCGGTCAGGTTCATCGCCGAGAACGCCACCACCGGTCCCGCCACCGTCATCATCTCCGGTATCGGCGTGGGCATGATCTCCACCTGCTGGCCCGTCGTCTTCATCGTCGTGGGCACCATCGGCGCCTACCTCTGTGCGGCCGGCGACCTCGAATTCTCTTCTCATAACCTCAGCATGGGACTCTACGGCATCGGCATCGCCGCCGTCGGCATGCTCTCTACTCTCGGACTCACCTTGGCCACGGATGCCTACGGTCCCATCTCCGACAACGCTGGCGGCAACGCCGAGATGAGCGGGCTGGGAGAGAGCGTGCGCTCCCGCACGGACGCGCTGGACGCGCTGGGCAACACAACCGCCGCCACGGGCAAGGGATTTGCCATCGGTTCGGCTGCCCTTACGGCGCTGGCGCTCCTCGCCTCCTACATCGAGGAGCTCAAGATAGCGGCTCACCGCCTCGGCGAGGCGCCCATCTACCTGAGCTCCTTCAGCCACGAGAGCATCGGGTCGGGCGTCACCGTGGCCGGCTGGAACATTGCCGAGTTTATGGAACATTTTGAAGTGACCCTGATGAACCCGAAGGTGCTGCTCGGCATCTTCATCGGCGCCATGCTCTCCTTCCTCTTCTGCGGTCTCACGATGAACGCGGTCGGACGAGCCGCCAAGCGTATGGTGGAAGAGGTGCGCAGTCAACTTGCGGACAAGGATGTGCTGGAGGGACGCAAAAAGGCGGACTACGCTCGTTGCGTGGGCATCTCCACTCAGGGAGCTCAGCGCGAAATGATCGTGCCCTCTCTCATCGCTGTCGTGGTTCCCATTCTCACCGGGCTCGTGATGGGCGTGGCCGGCGTGTTCGGTCTGCTCGCGGGAGGACTCGCGGGTGGTTTCGTGCTGGCGGTGTTCATGGCGAACTCCGGCGGTGCGTGGGACAATGCCAAGAAGTTCATAGAAACGGGTGACGATGAGATCTGCGGCAAGCACACTCCGATTCACGATGCTTCCGTCGTAGGGGACACCGTGGGCGATCCCTTCAAGGACACCTCCGGTCCCTCACTGAACATCCTTATCAAGCTCATGAGCATGGTGAGCATCGTCACCGCCGGTCTCAATATCGCCTTCTCCCTGCTGTAAAGCGGCAGCGGTACGAGTTCCCTCCATGGACACGCGCGACTTAACACCTGTTGTACCGCGGAAAGTCAGAGCGGTATTTTTCATGTTGGTGTCGTGTTTTGCGCTGTGGGGTCTGCTGAACAACATGACGGACAACTTGGTGCCCGCCTTTCAGCGCATCCTCACCATGGACCAGGCTAGGGCGGGGTTGGTTCAGGTGGCCTTCTACGGGGCGTATGCGGTGCTGGCCATCTTTGCTTCGGTTCTGGTCGAAGAGTTTTCGTACCGAGTGGGCGTGCTCATCGGGCTGGGGGTGTACATCGCCGGGGCGCTCCTGTACATCCCCGCGTGCGTGCAACAGAGTTTTGACATCTACTTCATCGCCATCTTTGTCGTGGCGGGAGGCTGCTCTCTGTTGGAGACAACGTGCAACCCCTACGTCATCTCCATGGGACCGATGAAAACGGCCGTGCGACGCCTCAACTTCGCCCAGGCCTTCAACCCGTTGGGTTCCATGGTAGGCATCGTCCTGGCGCAGCAGCTCATCCTGAGCAACCTGAACCCCGCCACTGCCGAGCAGCGCGCTCAAATGCCTCAACAGATGCGCGCCGACATCATCCATGACGAACTCTTCTGGGTTTGCGCACCGTACGTAGGACTCTGCGCCATCGCTTTCCTCATCTGGCTCTTCTTCCTGCGCCACAGGGAGGGAGACGAACAAAATGCCTCCGGCGTCTCCGAAAGCAGTGTGTTGCGCGTACTCGTGGCAGCGGTTTTCGCGGTGGGACCGCTCACGGCGTTCTACTTCATCTGGCCGGAGATGGACAAGACGAACTGGATCCTGTGCGGTATGCTGGGTCCGGTGGCATACATCCTGCTCATGAACCCGTACCGGGGTATGCTGGGAACCTTGCTGGCGCGTCCGAGGTACTGTTGCGGCGTCATCGCTCAATTTTTCTACGTAGGGGTGCAGATCGCCGTGTGGACCTGGCTGAACGTCTATTGCCAGAGAGAATTGGGAGTGAGCCCCGGAGAGGCGGCTATTTACTACATGATCGCCATCGGTTTGTTCATTCTGTGCCGCTGGGTGGCGACCTACTTGATGAAGACGTACAACCCGGCTTCCATGATGTCTCTCTTTGCCCTGACGGCAATTTTATGTTGCGCCGGAGTGATGTACCTGCCCAGTGAAACGCTCTTCAGTGTGGGAGGTCTCCCATTCTCGGCAAATGTGATCTGCCTCATTTTAGTGAGTGGCTGCATGAGCCTCATGTTCCCCACAATTTACGCCATCGCTCTGGATGGCATCGACTCCCGGGCGCTGAAGCTGGGGGCAGCGGGGCTCATCATGTCCATCCTCGGCGGAGCGATCATCACCCCGTGGATGGCGGATATCATCGGCAGCGCGGAAAGCTGTTGGCTCTCCTTGACATCGGGCTTTGACGCCACGTGGAACGTGGATCTCAAAACCAGCTCGCAGGCGCTGCGCGCCTCGTTCATCGTGCCGATTCTCTGCTTTGCCGTCGTGTTGTTCTACAGCCTCATCTTCCGCAAGCCGACGCAAAAATAAA
>CANPXA010000124.1 GCA_947585525.1 uncultured Akkermansia sp.
ATGCTGCAGACGTATCCCAATATTAGTTCTGCAGTCATCAATGATATCAATCCTGACTTGACGACTTGCTACAGAATGGTGCGGGATCGACCTCAGGACTTAATTACAGAGTTGGGGCAACTACAGGAGGAGTATTTTTCTCTTGGGAAGGATGAACAGAGAAAAGAGTTTTATCTTGAGAAACGCACTAGGTACAATTCACGAGAGTTAGAGCCCATTGAGAATTCTGCTCTCTTTATCTTTTTGAACAGAACCTGTTTTAATGGCTTGTATCGCGTGAATAAAGAGGGCCTCTTTAATGTGCCTTTCGGACGTCATGAGCATCCGACAATATGTGACCAATTCACTCTGTTAGCGGATAGCAAGCTCCTCCAAAAGGTCGACATATTGACGGGCGACTTTGAACAAATTCTTCCTAAGGTGGGGAAAAATACCTTCTTTTACTTCGACCCTCCCTACCGTCCCCTCAGCAACACCTCAAGTTTTAATGATTACGCTCGGGAGGGGTTCAATGACTCGGATCAGGAGAGGTTGAAGAGGTTTTGTGACAGGATTACGACTCTCGGAGCTGATTTTATGCTCAGCAATTCGGATTGCCTTTCCAAGGACGGGACCGATAGTTTTTTTGAAGAGCTCTACTCGCAGTATTCCATCGATCGGGTATGGGCTACTCGTCGTGTCAATTCACAAGCATCCAAACGAGGAAAACTTTCAGAAATTCTGATCCGTAACTATCATACGACTGCTTATAACTACAGACTTGATTTGAAGGAGGTATAACTTATGAGGGATTTTAATACATTTATGGGGCAGCTTAAATCAACGAACGCCACGCTGGATTTCTTCGTCGATTTCCCCAAAATAAGAGAACGGATAAAGTCGATGGAAATTAGCCTTTGCACCCTCAATTATCTCATCGGAAAGAGAAATCTGAAAGGAGCAGTGAGGGCGTTGTGGAATCGTGATAGCTCCGTGTTTCAGGTAATGAGCATACTCATTGCTATACGTTCTTCTCAGGATACGGAAGTTCTCGATAGGGGAGGTAACGATGAGAGGCTCTGTACATTATTTGATTCAGTAGACGGAGTAATGACTTTTCTCACGGAAACAGGGTTGGCAGACGTTTTGAAAAATCAGGAGATTACTAATTTGGTGGACTATGTGTTCGGCGTAGAGACGGGATTGGACTCCAACGCGAGAAAGAATCGGAGCGGTAAGCTCATGGAGCATCTTATCGGGGAGGCTTTTAAGGATGCGGGAATTACATACTCGGAGCAAGTACGCAGTCGGAATTATCCCGAGGTAGCCTCCGCATTGGGAACAGATGAGAAAAAATTTGATTTCGCGGTTAAGACGTCTTTGAAAACATATTTGATAGAAGTCAACTTCTATTCGAGCGGTGGCTCCAAATTAAACGAAGTCGCGAGGGCTTACACAGAAATCGGACGAAAAATCAATCAGCTCGCAGGTTACGAGTTTGTGTGGATTACTGACGGGAAAGGATGGTTTTCGGCCCGTAATAAATTACAGGAGGCTTTTGGTGCTATTCCTTCCATTTATAACATATTGACTTTGAAGGATTTCTTACATACTCTCCAAAACGAGATATGCTGACTTCGTATTATAAATCAGCAGATAGGGATTTTACCTTGTTGCATGGTGATTGCACGGAGTTGCTACCGAAATTCCGTTTTCAATTTGACATGATTTTTGCTGACCCGCCGTATTTCCTCAGTAGCGGCGGAATTAGCTACCAATCCGGTAGAGTTGTATGTGTCGATAAGGGAGATTGGGATAAACTTGAAGGGCAGGAGACTGTTGACGGCTTCAACATGAAATGGCTTTCTGTGTGCAGAGAAAAACTGAAGGAGCAGGGGACGATTTGGATTTCCGGAACCTACCACAACATCTACAGTGTACACCGCGTGTTGGAGAGCCTTGGTTTTAAAATTTTGAACGTCATCACATGGGTAAAAACGAATCCTCCTCCCAACGTTTCCTGCCGCTATTTTACCTATTCCACTGAATTCATCATATGGGCGCGCAAGAATTCTAAGCAACCGCATTACTTCAATTACGAATTGATGAAAAAAATTAACGACGATAAGCAGATGACCGATGTGTGGCGATTGCCTGCTATTGCTCGTTGGGAGAAGGTTTTTGGAAAACATCCTACTCAAAAACCTCTTTCCTTGGTCGTACGTTGCATTTTAGCGTCAACTCGAGCGGGAGCTTGGATTATGGATCCCTTCTGCGGCAGCGGAACAACAGGCATTGCTGCGAATCTCCTTGAACGCAAATTCCTTGGATTGGATATCAATGAATCGTATCTGAAAGTAAGCCGCCAAAGGCGAGAGGAGTTGGATCATGGCTCCGTTCGTCAATCGATGCTCCAAAGAATCAATGATTGCTCTTACGTAGAGCATTCCTCGGAGTTGGTCGCAAAGGAGAAGGGAATTGAGGATTATGGAATGCCCTTTTGATGCCCGGTGGCGCGAATTTGATGTACGACATACGATTTAGGAAATTCTCGCGCTATCGCGCGTGGAGGAGGAGCGGAGAATACAGCGGAATTTTCAGGAACAATGTGAGTCATTGACTCAGCGCCGCCCCATCGGCGCTTTGCCCTGCGGGCAAAAGCTGCGCTTTTGTCCAATCCCACTCCGAGCCCTCGGGGTTTTGCCGGCTTTGTTTCCTTCATCCAGAGGAAACGCATGTGGGATGGATTGGATGAGAGTAGAGAAAATTTTCTTGGGCCACGTGTGTCAGGCAAGCGCATGGAAATGCGTTTGCCCCGGGGGTTTGTTTTTCAGCTTGCACTTGAAAGGGGATGCGATTATAATAGCGCTCATGATTGATGAGCAACTTACCACGCTCTGCAGAGATGCGCGCGGTTATGCCGAAAAATTAGAGGCTGTCCCGGGAGCTAGTCCCGAGCTTAACTCACTGCTTTCGCGCAGCAGCCGCGAAATCCGTCGCAGTTTGGCGCGGTTTGATTCCAAGCTCTTGCTCATGGCGACCATAGGCTCGGTGAAGAGCGGAAAATCCACCCTGACAAATTGTTTGACGCGCCGCAATCTGTGCGCCACCAAGCTGGGGCTGGAAACGACGCGTCTGCCGATGATCATTCTGGCGAGCGACGACGGGACGGAGCGCATGGAGCTCTTCTCTCCTCTGGCGGCAGACACATTGGGAGAGCAAGAGCTCTTCGAGCTGGTCATCGATTACCTGCGGCACGTTGCGCCGCCGGAGTTTCATGAAAAAATTGCGGTGGATCGGCGTGATATCACGCAGACGAATTTAGACGCTTGGGCTCAGGGGCATACCAGCGCAAGCTGCGCCGCCATCTTCCTCGTCGAACCAGCCGCGCGTCTCCTGCAAGCCGGTATTGGCATCATCGATATGCCCGGCATGGATGGACTCACTTCCAACTGGCATGATGAAGAGCTGCACGAATGGATGAATGAGAATGCAGATTATTTCCTGCTCGTGCAGAGTTCCTTCGCCGCGCTCACTCCGGATACACGCGACTACTTGCGCAGCGCCATGGAGCGTTCCCAACGCCCCATCCGCGTCGTGCAGAACCGTATTGAGGCGCAATTCTGGCTCTCCCCGTCGGAGCAGGAACTGCAGCAGGAGGTTCAGCAGGTGACCACTCAAAAGCAACTCGGCGACTTCATCCGCAAGGTCATCCCCGGCAGTTGGGTGAACGCAGGGCTTGCCTGGTGGCAGCTGGACAGCGCTGCCGCCGCGAAAAATGCACCCTCCGATACTTCTGAGACCCCCTCCCGCAAGGAGTCCAATCTTTCCCAACTTGAGGAACAGATCCTCGCCGACCTCAGTCACCCGGAGGCCACACTGCGTCGCAATTCCGCAGATTACCTGCTCAAGACGCTGGACAGCATCGACAACCGATTCAAGCAATTCGGCGCCGCCTCCCGTGGTCACATATCGCGCATCCACGAGATTCAGACTTCGGTGCATCGTCTGATGGATGCGGCTCGTCTGCGTGAGGCTATTGAGAGCAGCAACCTGAGGGACGGACGTCTGCGTTGCGGCTACCTCGCGGATCAGGCACGACAGAATCTCTTTACCCGCCTGGATGCCATTCTCGATCTCGCTGTGGACGGCTATTTCCCGGCGGACTGGATCACTCGCGACATTCAGGCGAGTGAACTCAATCGTATCCGCACGAAGGCAGAAAATGACCTCGGAGATCTCGCCGCTGAACAAGAAACCCACGTGCTCTCCCCGGCGAAAATTTGCGAACTCACCGAATTGGAAAAAGAGAAGATAGCCGAGTGCGCTCGCATCCTCTCCCGTCGCAGTGCCGAGGACATCGAGAAAGACTACGTGCGTGCCGTGCTCGCCGCCTGGGAACACGTGCCGTTGGATTGCAGCCCCATCGACCTCGGCGCTCTGAAGGAAACCACGTTCCTCGGCATGATTAACCGCTCCTGCAGCTACAACAAAACGGCGCCGGAGTGGCGTCGCGTGGGGCGCGACAACATCGCAGCCCGCCTCGACTTGTGGAAGAAAAAAGTGGGGGAGGCGATGGATATGTTCGTCTCTCGACGTATAACCGCGTTGGAGACCTGCCTCCAAAAAGAACTTCACGACTTCGAGCAATCTGAGCAAATCGGGCGTTCCATTGCAGCGGCTGAAAAAGACATCGAGCTCACGACAGATCTGCGTAAGAATCTCGCACCTGTCCTGCTCAACGCGCGCCAGCTCAAATCTCTTCAGTGATTCCTCCGCTCCATGTTCGCGTCCCCGTACATCGAGGTCATCCTGCACCATACCTCTTCCCCCGGCAACGGGGAGGTGAACCCCGAGCAACAACACCGCTCCCTCTGCGCCTCCGGTCGCGTCTTCTACGGACACCTGCGCCTCAGAGCCGCTTCGGAGCGACTCCTGCTGGAATTCGCTGTGCAATCCGGTGGCTGGATGTCATCTGATAGCCCCTTTGCCCGCGCAGGTCTCTTCCCGGCAGACGCCACTTGGGGACACTACGATCCTCTGCTTTACCCGGATACCTCTTTCCCCGCTTTATCGGAACCGACCGTTCTCTTTACCGAGCGTACCGGGAAACTCCGCGGTTTCCGTGTACCGGATCCACCCGGCACCGGACGTACCTGTCTCATGCTCCACTTCGCGGAACGACTCGGTTCCGAAGGCTGCATCTCAACGCCCGATCTCGCTTCCTGGCTGCAATTCTGTTCCCTCATGGCCGACCTTCATTCTCGGGGCATCTCCTCCATTCCTCTGCGCGTTATCTATCCCGGTCCTCGCCCACACGTGTCCCAAGAAAAACGCGATCCAACAGGAGGTCATCAGTGAGTGATGTAGCATAACTCATTGGTTATGGACGATGGGCGATGTCGAAAATTAGCGCGCTACGCGCGGAGATGCGAAGCGAATGCGAAGACGGAATTTTCGAAATAATGCGAAAAGATGGTTAGAAAGGGGCGGGGGCGCCTGGCGGCGCCTATTTACGATTTGTTGATAACGTACGCATTGCGCAGATTTTTCGAATCATCAACGTGTGCGAGTGAGTTCTCTGGATCCATCATCATGATGACCGCTTGTTCCGAAAAAAT
>CANPXA010000125.1 GCA_947585525.1 uncultured Akkermansia sp.
CCGCCGCACGGCGGTCTCGCGCTGGGCTTGGACCGCGTCGTGATGCTGCTGGGCGAGTGTTCCTCCATCCGCGAGGTTATTGCCTTCCCGAAGAACAACCGTGGGGCGGATCTCATGAGCGAGTCGCCCGCGCCTGCCGAGCCCAATCAGCTGCGCGACATCCATATCCAGGTCAAGCTCCCGGAGAAGCTCCGCCAAAAGCTGGAGGCCGAAAAAGCCGCCGCTCACTCCAACGAAGCCGACCAAGGTGCGTAAATGCCCCCAAGGCAAACGCATTAGGAAGTGCATTTGCCTTTGTACGAGGAACGATTTACGATTTGAATGCTAGCCGCGCCGGAGGCGAGAGAAATGCGGAGCGAGAGACAGGACAAACGCATTTGAGAGAAGCTCATCAACGGAGAGAATGCTCTTATGGATTGATATCATCGTTGATACGTATCAAAATCATGACAATAAGCGGTCATCATGGTGATGGATCTTAAGAAGCCTTCCCGTTCGTCAAATTCGCGGCGTAGCCGCCGAACTCCCCATATCGTAAATCGTAATTCGTAAATCGTAAATAGCAAACACATTTCTAATGCGTTTGCTCGGATGAGAGCTTGCTTGACATGACAGGAGGGTGTGATAAATTACCACATATGAAGAAGTGCGAACAGGTAGCGGATTTTAAAGAGGTGCGCGGTGGGGTTACTTACGCGCGTGGGTTTGTGGCGAACGCGTTGAGCTGCGGCATTAAGAAGCCCACGGCCACGAGACTGGATTTGGGACTCGTGTATTCCACGCGACCGACAACGAGCGCCGGGACATTCACAACGAACCGCGTGAAAGCCGCCTGTGTGAGGGTGAGCAAGGAGCACTTGAGCAAAGGAGACATCCGGGCCGTTGTGGCCAACAGTGGCAACGCCAACGCTTGCACGGGGCGCGATGGGATGGTTGTGGCACGCAAAGAATGCAACATTGTGGCGAAGGAATTGGGGTTGGAAAGTAGGGAGGTAGCTGTTTGTTCCACGGGAGTGATAGGCTTGCCGATGCCGATGGTGCGCATCGAACCGCGCCTACCGGAACTCTGCCACGACCTCTCTGTGAAAAAGGGACACGATGTCGCTTCCTCCATCATCACGAGCGATACCTGCGAGAAGGAGATCGCGGTGCATTTCAAGGTGGGCGACAAGGAGGTTCGCATCGGTTCCTGCTGCAAGGGAGCCGGTATGATCTGCCCGAATATGGCCACCATGATCTGCCTGATCTGTACGGATGCAGCGGTGTCGCGTGAGGCTTTACAGGAGCTTGTCAACGAGGGTGTTGAACGTTCCTTCAACCGCATCACCATCGATGGCGACATGAGTACAAACGATACCTGTCTCGTGCTGGCAAATGGTGCGAGTGGGGTAAGGCTTTCGCCGGGACGTCCGGGCTGGAAGCAATTCCGCGCTGCGTTGCACCACGTCATGCTCCAGCAGGCTTGGCGCATCGTGCGAGATGGAGAACGGATCACCAAATTCGTGACCGTGAAGGTGAAGGGTGCGCCCACCCGGACTGAGGCAAAGCTGGTGGCGAAGGGGGTGGCAAACTCCTCACTCGTGAAGAGCTCATGGAACGGGGGCGATCCGAACTGGGGACGCATCATTCACGCCGTGGGCTACTCCGGTCGCCGGGTGCGTGAGGAGAAGGTGGATATCGACATCGCGGGACTGCCGGCCTGTCGCGGAGGGATGCAGACGGATACGCCGAGTGATGACCTGCGGGCGCGGGTGCAGGCAGATTCTTTCGAAGTTGTAATTAACCTGAACGGAGGAAACGAGGAATACACCGTCTATACTTCTGACCTTTCCCCGGAGTACGTGGACTTCAATCGCTCAGAGTACGCGTACTGGAATCAAGCAAAACAGGATGGGCTTACCAAATAACGCAACGATGAAACGTATCCTCTCCTCACGAGTCGGACGCCTCATGGCAGTGGCTTGGGGCATCTGGCTCGCCTGTTCCCAGCAGCTTCCGGCGGTCGTCGATGTGGCGGCTGCGGCTGCGGAGGGCTTGCTTTGGCAGCAGACTCGGCAGGAATTACGGACAGGATTGCTGCATGGGTGCGCCTACAGGAAGGTGGATGCTACGACGGAACGTTTTCGCTCGGAGATGAATGACATAACGCTCGGAGGGGTGAAGACGGGCGATGTGTTGTTCAACTGGGATGAGGGCAAGCAGCACGTGCTCTCAGTCAGCTCCACCATCTACAACAAAGGTGACGATGGCGAGATCGAGAAGGAGGAATTTGAAGCACGTCTCAAGGAAACGGTGGAGGGTCTCAATACGGCGCTGGGCGTAGAAGGCGTGCCGCGTAAGCTCAGCCGCAAGGAGGCAGGAGTTAAGGGTCGCGCATGGGAATGGGAGACCGAGAATTGTGCGGCGCTTCTGGAGGCGGCTGCCTCCGGAGCCGGGAAGAAATATGTGGCGGAATTCATCCGCATCAGCTTGGCCCCCAAAAAAGAGGATCTCGAAAAAGGAACTTCCAAGGATACCGCGAAAAAATCAGAACTCAAGGGTCATGTGAAAACCGAGGAAAATGGCGATGTGTGGATTGTTGGTGTCCCGATGGTGGATCAGGGGGAGAAGGGATATTGTGTGCCGGCGACGGTGTCGCGCGTGTTTGCTTACTACGGGATGGACGGTGTGGACCAGCATTCGCTGGCGGCTTTGTGCAAGAGCTCGGAACGAGGAACGACGATGGATGATATGCAGAAAGCGCTCAAGGGAATCTGCGGTTCGTTCCACATGACCGTCCGCTCATGGGAATGGATCAATACAAAAGCCATTTCCAAAAAACTCGTAAAGAAGCTCATGAAGTCTGACGACGGTGGACAGAATTTCGATCCGTCTGAGGAAATTCTCTCCATCGTGAAGAGCAGACCGAACATGATGAATAAGGGATTTGCGGAAATCAAAAAGCAAATCGATTCAGGCATTCCCGTTGTATGGGCCGTCCTGTTGGGTATCTACCCGGAGCAGGGATTGCCCCAGAGTTTCGGTGGTCACATGCGACTCATCATTGGCTACAACGAGGAGAAGAAAACCATTATTTACAGCGATACGTGGGGCGCCAAGCATGAGAGGAAGTCCATGCCCATGACTCACGCCTGCGCGATGACGCGTATGCTCTGCGTCCTCCGTCCGACTCGATAAAGGACCCCGGAACACCGCTGCCCAGGGTAAACGCATTTGAGAGAAGTGCCTCAACAGAGAGAATGCTCTTATTGATTGATATCATCGTTGACGCGTATCAAAAATCATGACAACGAACGGTCACCATGATAACTGATCTCAAGAAGCCTTCTCGTTCGCCCAATTCGCGGCGTAGCCGCCGAACTCCCCATATCGTAAATCGTACGTCGTACATAAGCGCCGCTAGGCGCTGGGCGTACGTTATCAATAAATCGTAATTCGTAAATCGGAAATTGACTCGTCGGCACCACACTGCCTCCTCACCCCAAGGGGCAAAAACTGCGCTTTTGTCTAACCAGCCTTACAGCCGTCGGCTGTCTTGTAAATAGTAAACGCATTTCCTAATGAGTTTGCCCTGCGCCTCGCTTCCGCAACTTACAAAAAAATTGGGTCGACATTAGCCGACCCAATTTGAAAATCATCCACGATTTTGTGACTCATGCCTCAGCTCTCCTCCTGAGGAGCCGGCGCTGGCGGCTCGGAAGCAGGAGCCTCGGGTGCCGCCGGTTCGGGGCAGCCCTTCGGTTGATGATGAGGAGCACAGCAGGGGCAGCAGGGTGGCGGGGGAGGACAGCAGCCTCTGTGCTCTCCGGGTTTCGGACCGCAACCGGGCTTGCCCGGAGGCATGGCGGGACCGTGTCCGCAGTGACGTCCTCCGCGCGGTCCCTGTCCGTGCATTCGCGCAAATTCCTCTTTCATGGCAGTCTTTTCCTGGTCGTCAAGTTGACCGTCCTTGTTGGCGTCAAATTTTTCCAACATACGCTTTTCAAACTCGGCCTTGCGGGCTTCGTGAGCAGCCTTGATGGCTTCTTTTTCCTGGTCGTCAATCTTGCCGTCTTTGTTCGTGTCGAACTTCTCCATGAAAGCGGCACGATCATGGGGACCATGCGCGTGATGGGGACCGGGATGCTCCGCTGCAGGGGGAGGGGGTGTTCCTCCATCCGGGGTAGGTGCAGGTTCCTGAGCCAGCAGGGGCAGGGTCGTTAACAGAGCTAACAGTGTTATTTTCATATTGTGTATAGAGGGTTGGGTTTTCTGGGGAGGAAGATAGATACCCCTCCGTTGAGTGGGTACGGAATTTTCTCTCCACTTTCTACATTTTTTTCTTATCCCCCAAAAAAGAAGAATCCGGGTGGCCAAAAACCAACCGGATTCTTCTCGTTAAGTTGTCAGGAATAATCACGCTTTCACCACAGAAGCGAGCACCACGGTCCCGTTGAACGGCGTGGTCACCTTCTCCGGCAGAGTGATCTGCGTGAGCCTCAGGGATTCGCCCAGCGACAATGATGAAATATCTGCCACAATGACGTCGGGGATGTTCTTCACCTCGCACTTCACCGGGAGGTCATAGACCAACTGCTGCACCTGTCCGCCCATGGCGACGCCCACAGGCGTGCCCTTCAAGTGAACCGGCACCTCAACCTGCACCACGGAAGTCTCCTCCACCGCCTGGAAATCAACGTGAGTCGTGCTGTCCGTCAGGTGGTTGTGTTGGATGTCCTTGATAAGGGAGAGTATTTTACGTCCCTCCATGTTAAGCTCGACGAGCAAGCTGTCCGTCTCGTCCAGACCGAGCAGGACGCGCATATCCGGCTCATGAATCTGGATGTTGATGTTGCCTTCCGGAGTGCCGTACACGACCCCTGGGATGAGACCCTGGGCGCGCAGAGCTTTCAGTTTGCCGGTTCCTGTTATTTCTCGTTTAGCGACGTTGAGTTGTTTCGCTTTCATCAGTTTGTTCTAAAATGGAGTTTCTTATGGTCTTTCCGACGTCGGTGCTTCTTAGTCCGGCACCCGCCGAGATTACGCGCCCTCGCTTGCGAAGTGAGTGCGGACGCGCAGAATGCCACGCTACCCCCCTTTTGTCAAGTAAAAAAACGGGCAAACAGGGCAAATGTATCTGAAAATGCACACGTGTTTCCATAGAATTTCTCCCAGCCTCATTCAACTCTTCCCCCTCGCCTCCGGTGCGCTAGCATATAAATCGTATGTTGACGCTTCGGCACCACACTACCTCAGCGCCCTGCGGGCAAAAACTGCGCTTTTGTCCAATCCCACTCTGAGCCCTCGTGGGCTTTGTAAATCGTAAATAGACAAACCTTGGGCGTTTGCCCTGCGGTAGCCAAGTACGCACTTGACACGGTTCTTCTCCTGTGGCAGAATTACGCCCGTTCGCGGCCCCGTCGTTCAATGGATAGGACGAAGGTTTCCGGTACCTTAGATGAGGGTTCGATTCCCCCCGGGGCTAGTTTGCCACTTACGCTTAATAAACGTAAGTGGCTTATTTTTCATGCTTTTTGAAAATCGGGAATGTTTAATAAGTGCCAAGTGCAGCACAAAAATAGCACAAGCGCGCATTATAAAAAAATCGT
>CANPXA010000126.1 GCA_947585525.1 uncultured Akkermansia sp.
GCTCTCTGCGTCGTTGCCGAATTCTTCTGCGGCCTCTGCGTTTTGCTGGGTTTTCTCACACGCGTTGCCTCCTTCGTCCTCATCGTGAATTTCTGGGTAGCTATTTTTGTGTACGGCAATGGAGGGGGGCTCTCTCAGAATGAACTACCCCTACTCTACATGCTGTGCTTCGTTGCGCTGCTCTGCACGGGCTCCGGTCCTATGGGCGTTGACCGTTCCCTGTCCCGCCGTCTTTTCTGTGGGAGGTGAGAAGCCGACATACGTCCACATCCCAGGGCAACCGCATTAGAAAATGCGGTTGCCTATTTACGATTTTGCCACCTCTAAAAACTACCAGAGTGCAAAACGAGCGAAAAAAAGTTGAGGAGAAAGGAGTCAAAAAAAGGGAAAAATGGGAGGATTTTGAGGGAGAAAAAAAGGAAAAATGTCCAAAAGGATACGCACCATCGATTGCCCGCTATCTAAAAAACGAGTTTTTAGAGGTGCCAGATTTACGATTTTTTATAATGTGCGCGTTGCGCAAATTTTTCGAATCATCAACGTGTGCGGATGAGTTCGCTAGATCTGTCATCATGATGGCCGTTTGTTGTCATGATTCTTGATACGTATCAGCAATAATATCAGCCAACAAGAGTATTTTCTCCGTTGATGCACTTCTCTCAAATGCGTTTACCCTGACTCACATCCCGCGCCGACGGCGCGCGAGCATCCAAATCGTAAATGGCAAACGCATTTTCAATGCGTTTGCTCTGTTTCTGCGCTTGAAAAAAAGACAGTATGTGGTAGAATAGATGGCGCGTGGCGTATGAGTGAAGAGAGCGTACCGGTCTATAAGCAAGAGAACCCGAGCAAAATTCAGCGAATGTTCGGGGATTATTATTTGGAATACGCTTCATACGTCATCCTCGAGCGCGCTGTGCCACATATCGATGACGGTCTCAAACCCGTGCAGCGACGTATCCTGCACTCCATGGAGCGCATGGACGACGGACGTTTCAACAAGGTGGCCAACATCGTAGGTGACACCATGAAGTACCACCCGCACGGTGATGCCTCCATCGGCAGCGCCCTCGTCACTCTCGGACAAAAAAATCTGCTCATTGAAACACAAGGAAACTGGGGCAATATCCTGACCGGCGATGCCGCTGCGGCGCCCCGTTATATTGAGGCACGGCTCTCGGCCTTTGCCAAAGAGGTGGTTTACAGTCCGAAAGTAACGCAGTGGAAGCTCAGCTACGACGGTCGCAACAAGGAGCCTGTGGCTTTACCGGTGAAATTTCCGCTGCTGCTGGCTCAGGGGGCGCTGGGAATCGCCGTCGGAATGAATTGCCTCATCCTCCCGCACAACTTCAACGAAATCATCGACGCCGCCATCCACTATCTGCGCGGCGAGGAGTTCGAACTCTACCCGGATTTTCCGACGGGCGGTCTGCTGGATGTCTCCGGCTACAACGACGGCACCGGCAACAGCCGTCTGCGATGCCGCGCGAGGCTGGACACCACATCCAAACGGCTCATCCGTATCACGGAGATCCCCTACGGCACCACGACGGAATCTCTCATCCAGAGCATCGAGTCCGCCATCGAGAAAGGCAAGCTCAAACTCGCCAAAATTGAAGACAATACAGCAGCTGAGGCGGACATCCTCCTCCAACTCCCCGCCGGGGCGGACGTGGAGAAGACCTGCAAGGCTCTGTATGCCTTTACGGATTGCCAAGTGAGCATATCACCGAAAGCCGTTGTCATCCATGACCGCAAGCCGGTTTTCATGGGGGTGAGCGAGATTCTCAAGGCAAACGTGGACAAGACGCGGGAGGTGCTGCGCCAGGAGCTGGAAGTGCAGCTTGCCGAGCTGCGCGAGACCTGGATGCAGGTGAGTCTGGAAAAAATCTTCATCGAAAATCGCATTTATAAAGTTCTCGAACAGAGCAACAGCTGGGAGCAATCTCTCTCCCAAATAGCGAAGAAGCTCGTTCCCTTCGTCAAGGATTTCTTCCGCGAAGTGACCCAAGAGGATATCATACGCCTCACCGAAATCCGCATCAAGAAGATAGCCAAGTACGAGATCCACGAAGCCGAAGAACGCATCGCCGACCTCGAAAAACAGATGGAGCAGACTCGCAAAAACCTCGCCCAACTCACACGCTTCACCATCCGATGGTTTGAAAACCTCCGGAAGAAATACGGCGAGGGACGCCAACGCCGCACAGAAATCTCCACCTTTGACGCCGTCACTCGCGCTGAAGCTGCCGTCGAGAATGAAATGCTTTATATCGATGAGGAGGGTTTTGCCGGCTACGGGGTGAAGAAGGGTTCCGCCATAGAGAAATGCTCCACCATGAGTGATATTCTCACCATCGACAATCAAGGCGTCATGATGGTGAGACGCATCCAGGACAAGTTCTACGTGGGCAAGAAGCTGCTGGACATCCGTGTCCTGCGCCCGGGACAAGATTGGGTCTTTAACATGATCTACCGCGATGGCAAAGAGGGTGTCAGCTACGCCAAACGATTCCGCCTCGGCGGCTTCACGCGCGACAAAGAATACCAACTCACTCAAGGAACGAAGGGCTCCCGCATCTTCTTCTTCTCCGTCCACGCCTCCGAGGACGACAGCTCTGCCATCAAGGTCAACGTCTTCCTCAAAAACCAACTCAAGAAACTACGCCGACCCGTTCCCTTCGATTTTGCCAAACTGCGCGTCAAGGGACGCTCCGTTCTCGGCAACATCGTCACGAAAAATCCGGTGGAACGCATCGCGCGCATGATTCCCGACCCCACCGCTCCGACTCCCTCCCCGGACGAGGAAAAACCGGCGCCTGCCGAGCCCATTGCCCCGCTCCCGGATACATCGGTCGCTCCCCCGCCCCGCCCCACATCGGGATCCATGGATGAGGACCAGATGACGTTGGGGATTTGACCGTCGGTCCGCCACCCCCAGGGCAAACGCATTAGAAAATGCGTTTGCCTATTTACGATTTACGATTTGAAAAATTCCGCGCCGTTGGCGCAAACTAGCGGAGCGAATGCGCAGCGGAATTTTTAAGCAACGCGTATCGTTAATGAGAAAGCGGCAGGAGTTACGCCATGCCGGATTCACGGGCACTCGTTTTGACCGACACAATTTGTTTTCACATCCGTCCCAATAAAATTTTCTCTGGGCTCATTCAACCCATTCCCCAACGCATTTCCTCTGGATGAAGGAAGTAAGCCAGCGAGGAGCTCAAACTTCGCCATGCCTGCGCGCAACGTGCCGAATTCCGCAATCGTAAATCGTAAATAGCAAACGCAAAGCGTTTGCCCCGGTGATTCCGTTCAATTCTTCGGCAGGAAATAGGCACGCTGCTTGGAGGAAATGGAGAGGTGAGCCAGCTCCATGACGCGCAGCATTTCCTCCCAAAGTTTGCGCCGTTCCGGAAGAGAGGTGGTTCGCAAGAGGTAGCTGGGGTGGTGAGTAACGACAACGGGAGCTCCGCAAAAGACGCCTCCCTTGATAGCCTGGTACTCGGAGAGGGGAAGATCACCGCGGCGGAGAAGCCCACGGGCGGCAACGACGCCGAGAGCGACGATCACCTTGGGGCGCACGTGTTTCACCTCAAAGTCGAGCACGGATGTAGAGAGCCGCACCTCATCCCGATCCGGCGGACGATTGTTGGTGGTCTGACGCGGCATTTTGGGACGAAATTTGACAAAATGGGTGATGTAAACATCGTGGCGGGTAAGCCCCATGGCCTTGAGCATCTCGTCCAACTTGACGCCGGCTTCTCCGCAGAAAGGACGTCCCTCTTGTTCATCGTAATAATTCGGAGCATCTCCCACGAAAATGATGTCAGCATCCGGCGAACCTTCACCCCACACTGCTCTCTCACGTAAGGTTCCCAGACTGCGCAGGGGTTCCCAACGAATGATGAGCTTTTGCGCCTGTTCCCATAATTCCTCTCGTGTTTTTCCGGCCGGACGGAAAAACGGGAGCTGAGGCTCTTCCTCGTTTTTTGGTTGAGGC
This sequence comes from uncultured Akkermansia sp., assembly GCA_947585525.1. Taxonomy (GTDB): domain Bacteria; phylum Verrucomicrobiota; class Verrucomicrobiia; order Verrucomicrobiales; family Akkermansiaceae; genus Akkermansia. Next base: position 4,004 of record CANPXA010000126.1, read on the forward strand.
TGTTCTTGCATTTCTTCCCGCAACATCCTTTCCAAAGACTCTTTCGCCTCGGCGGGCTCCTGAATCACTTCCGTCTCCGAACCGGACGAGGGCGGAGTTTCCCTCGCTGCGGACGTTTCTGCAGACACACGCCCCGCCACGGCTCCTCGACGAGCCGCCAGCATCCACTCACGCAAGATAGGACGCACATCCTCCTCCAGAGAGAGCTGTCCTCTGCCTTGCTCTATCTGCCCTTGAAGGTAGCTTTTGACCAAGGTTCCTATGTTCATCCTTTCCACAGCGTTCATCCTACCTACCTCCTCCCATTTTGTCAAGCCGAGCAATCGAGGCGGAATTTCCCTAGTCAATGGTGATGGATAAAATCATGGGCGGATTCTAATGAGAAAGGTTCTCAGGAAGATAGGACTTTCTCCATCGCTCAATAAGTATCTTTTTCTTGCTCTCCGGCACATTTTTCAAATCAAGCGATGTAACGAACCATTTATACGCTTCCTCGATGTTTTTCTCTACGCCAACTCCTTCGGCGTAACATGACTTAAATAGGTCGCGTCCAGATCACTCTTTTCCGTTTTGTTTTCAATGATGTGAATTCCATTCTTCGCGTAAATCAGGCGCTGTTGTTCTGTAAGTTCAATGAGTCCATTTATATTCACAGCAAGATCCAGCATGGCATATTCACTACCATCTTTAGCTGCCTTTCTCAGCCATTTGTTTACGAGTTCTCGGACTTCCTCATTGGGTTCCTTGTATGTCCAGATCGCAACCATCAAATTACCAATTTTCCACTCTGCCTCCGGATCTCCTTTTTTGCAGCGTCGGATAATATCCTGCACGGTATCCCGCTGCATCTGCTCCTGATATTGCTCAATGAGACACACTGTATCATCCAGCAGTTTTTCTTGATCACTTCCCTGTTCGGAACAGCCGCAAATAAGCAAAAGAGCTGCTATGGAGAATAATGTCCTCATTGCTTTATATATGTGAGAGTGCTTTGTTGTCATTTGCATCATACTCGGGTGAAAGTTTTTTCTGTTTTCGTTCTGATTCGGGTGTATCGAATGAGGTCGTTGGCGTCGCAGGAAGACATGATCAATTGCCCTCTCCTGACTCCTTTTTCTTCTCCGGCGAGATTCGTGGGAGTATCCGCTTTAACTGTTCCTCTGTTAAGAAGGAGGTGATGTCAATCTTGTCATCGTCATCGTCCAGAATAACGCGTTCCTTATTCCATTTGACGCTAAAGTCACCAACAGGAAATAATCTCTTTTTGGGCAAAGGATATACAATGAGTCCGGTTGGCTCCTCCCAAAAAGGATTGATCATTTGCTGATTGAAGCAACCATCTTCTATTTCATAGTGGCATATCCTGCGGTACAACTCGCGCGCTTTTCTCTTTGCACGTCGGTCTCTCGGGGATGTTTTTGCGAGAATTTCTTTACTATTCATATCCAACACCTGAAATCCCGTAACGCGCGGCGCATGGGACAGATAAATTGCCTCACTCGCCAGCCATAAGCAGCTCGTTAGAGAACAAGACATTAACCCGATGATGATGATTTTTATTGC
>CANPXA010000127.1 GCA_947585525.1 uncultured Akkermansia sp.
AACCAATCAGCTGACCGAAGGAGAGTCGGGTCGTGTTCGACGAGAAGGACGGTGTTGCCTTTATCTCGCAAGCGTTTGAGAGCTTCTGCCAACCGCACTGTCTCTGAGGGGTGCAACCCAATGGTCGGTTCATCCAGGATGTAGAGCACACCGGAAAGCCCGCCGCCGAGTTGTCCGGCCAGCCGAGCTCGTTGCAACTCCCCGCCCGACAGTGTCCCCGCTGAGCGAGAGAGAGCCAGGTAGCCCAGTCCCAACTCGATGAGACAGTCGAACCGCATCCTGAGCGCCTCCATGGCGGGTTGCAGGGAATCCCGGTAGGCAAGCGGCAACTCAAGTCGATCGAGCAGCTCCCGATTTTCCTGCACCGACAGCGAGCTGTATTCACCGAGGCTCAGTTCTCGTTCTCCGAAACAGAGGGTAACCGCAAGGGCTGTCGCATTGAGCCTCATCCCCGAACAGACCGGACACGTTTCAACAGCACGGCGTCCCACCTGCACGACTCCCCTCCCCTCGCACCGGGGACAAGCTCCCCGCGATGAGTAGTGAGAAAAGAGTTCCGGCGTGATATCGGGAAGAGTAAACCCCGTTTCTTCATTGCGGTAGCTCGTGTAAAAGGAGAGAACGCTCTCTCCCTCACCTTCCCGCTGAATGAGGGCTTTCACTTCCTCCCCGCTGATCTTGAGCGCCATCTGCAAGGAGTCAGCCAATCGCGATTCAATCCCTCTCTTCATCACCAAACGGTCAATCACCAATTCGCACTCCGCCTCCGCCCTCGGTGGCGCCCCCTCCAGTTCATCCAAATCCCTCAGCTCGCCATCCACTCGCATCCGTAAATACCCCGCCTTGCGTAGTTGCAACAGACTCATCTCACCGGCTCCAGCCGCAAAACCTGTCGGCAACGGTGCCAACAAGGTAATTTTCGTCCCCACCGGTTGTTCAGAAAGCTGCGCCGCTATCTCGTCCGGACTCAATCGGGTCAGTTTCTCGCCGGTGGAGGGATCGTGGGGAATTCCCACTGCAGCGTACAGGATACGCAAGTAGTCGAGGGTTTCCGTGATGCTGCCGAGCACGCTCCGAGTGAGTGCCGATGGTATTCCCTGCTCCAGGCACAACGCGGGAGGCAAGCCATCGATACGATCCACTTCAGGTTTCGGCGGACGTGCCAACAGCCGCCGCGCCCCGGGAGACAGACAGTCGAGAAATCTTCTCCGAGATTCCGCAAAGAGTGTATCGTGGGCCAATGTGCTCTTGCCGGAGCCGCTCGGCCCTACCAACGCAATGATCTTGCCGGTGGGTAAGGTGAGGTCGATATGCTTCAGTGTATTCTGCGAAGCTCCGCAAATGCGTATGTCCATAACGATGTCTAGGATTTGATGGGGTACCATGTGCCGCGATGGACTGCTCCGGGCTCCAATCTCAAATCCGGTGCATGGCAGTCCCCTACCAAAGCGCCCCCGTCCCTCACGTGCACGCACCCCGTCGCGTGCAATCTCGCCGTCAACATACCCTTGATCTCTGCACTCTCCACAGACAGACCCGGACTCACCTGCACCCTTGCTCCCTTCTTCACCTCCAACCGACCTGCCTGCACTTGTCCCTCCAAGACCGCCTTCCCCTCCATCTCCAACACATCCATCACCCGCAATTTCACCCCGGTCGCTTTCCCCGCTACCACCATCCTGCCGCTCACGATCGACAACAACGACAGTTCCGTCTGCGCCGGCAAAACGACCTCTCCCAGCGTACGCCTCGTCAGTTTCTTCGATCCGGGCATGAGCCTGTAATCCGTCAACGTCAGATGCGCGCAGCAGTGCACACAATGCGCCGACAGGGCCGCCACCGGTATGCGCGACTTCTTGCCGCACTCATAACACGTCACCTCACGAGTCGGTACCACGACCCGCGATTCCCTCTCCACAACCGGAGCGAAAGGATCTTTGCCCCCGCGAGCTTTCTCCGGCAGGTAGCCGGATATTCCCGGCACTACCAGCGGCTCCGTCCGATAGACCGCCGGTTCCCGGGATAAACGCATTTGAGAGAAGTCCATCAACAGAGAGAATGCTCTTATTGATTGCTACCATCGTTGATGCCTATCAAAAATCACGACAACAAACGGTCATCATGATGACGGATCTCAAGAAATTCTGCATACGTTAACGATCCGAATAATCTGCGCAACGCGCACGTTATCAACAAATCGTAAATCGTACATCGTAAATAGGCAACCGCATTTTCTAATGCGGTTGCCCCGCGCCGTTTCCTGCCTTGGTTGACTCATCCGAGCAAGTTAGGTGTGTCGTCCTCCTGCGGAGCAGAGGCACGCTTGGCGCTGCTGCGCTTCGCAGGGGAAGAATTCTGCGGCGGCATCGCAGCCACGTTGCCCACCATGCAGTGTCCGATGAAGACCGCTCCCTCCTCAATGGATATCTTGGCCGCCGTCACATCTCCTATCAACTCCGCCGTGGCCGCTATCTGCACCCGATCCGTCACCACGACGTCTCCGGTCACTCGCCCATGGATGATCGCGCTCTTCGTGCGTATCGCTTCCTTTTTCTTCTCCCCCGCCTGAATCGTCGCATTCGCCCCGACGGTCAATATGCCGTCCGACTGGATCTCGCCCTCCACAGAGCCATCGACAAGCAACTCATCCGTGAACCGGAGCGTTCCGACTACGGTGACGTCCGAGTTCAGGACGTTGCGCGTCGAGGACGACGGCGTCCCGGGAGCTGACTCACCAAACGGCGATGTACTCCCCTCCTCCGGCATGAATTCCGAAGCATTCCCCTCTCCGGGCGATCCTTCAAAAGGCACTCCCCACTCCGGCGCTGCATCCGATTCCCTCATCGGAGCCCCGGTCGTTTCGCTATCACTCTTCTTAGACGGATAATTAAACATAATAAAACAGTTGCTGAACGTTTTTTTGATGAACCCGCTTTCTCTCCCAACGGACTCGCCTCTATCCTACTCCCCCTCCCTCCCTTTGTCCATTCCAAAGTTCGCCTCCTAACCCATTTTTTTACATCCGTATGACCCCCAGGGCAACCGCATTAGAAAATGCGGTTGCCTATTTGCGATTTACAAGACGCCCGACGGCTCCGTGTGGGCGCTTTGCATCCCCCGCGCGTAGCGCGCTAATTTCCAAATCGTAAATCGTAAATAGGCGCCGCCAGGCGCCCAGGGGGGGTGTTTTTCTTGGGACGGATGTGCGTTGATTGTGTATTTCGTTCGGTGCAGGACTCAGGTGGCAGGGTAAAATCGAGTCATGAAAGAAGGGTTGCGCTCAGCGTAGAGGATTTCTGCCACGGCGTCGGCGGAGTGAATGCACATTTTTTCACAGTTGCAGAGGAAAGGGGAGACCTGGTCCCATTGCCCGGATGAAGCCATGTTGGTGCAGCCGCAGGAGTTCAGACAGCGGCGCCGCAATTGGCAGACGGCGCAGGCAGGCGTGCGATTGCCGCGAGCTGCAATGAGCCGAAGCTGAGCCGAACGGTCGATGCCGCACTGCACATCTCCGAAGCGTATGGCTTCTTCCTCTGATTGTCCCACCAGCCTTGAACAGGGAAAGAGCGAACCGGATACGCTGACGGCTATTTCTTGCTCGCCGATGCGACAAAACTTGCAGGGTTCATCTGTTCCCTCGCACAGATGGGAGCGAACCTTATCTTCAAAATTATCCAACAGGAGAGGATGTCCGCTACGGTACGAGGTAAGCAGAAATTGCATAACAAGTCCGTACTGCTCTTGCAGCACAGCGAATGTTTGGTCGTCCCACGGACTCCAGTAGTCAAAGTTGAGTCCGATTTCTCCTCGATAGTGATCATGCAACCACTCGATACCCTCGGCAAGGAGGTGCGCATTGTTCGGTGTGACCACACAGATCACCGTTGTGCGAAGCTTGGGGTGGTCCCGGAGCAGCTCGAGCGCATATGCGACAGTGTCATGACTGCCTGAGCCATCGGGAAAGCGGCGATTGATGTTGTGCATACCCGGGGAGCCGTCCACGGATAGACCGACCTTAAAGTCGTGCGCTTCCAGCCATTCGATTTTATCCGACGTGAGCAGGGTGCAGTTGGTGGTGACACCGAAACGCACAGGTCCGGGCAGGTCGCTGACATCTTGCGCCTGCATCCACTCTGTGCAGCGGCGCAGGAGTTCCCATTCCAGCAGAGGTTCTCCCCCGAAAAAGGAGAGATCAAGCGCATCCCCGGTGCGGCGCGCCTCCGCCAGTCCCAGTTGCATGGCTGCCTCCGCCGTTTCCCATGTCATCGAACGCGGTTGTTTGCGTCCGGCATAGCAGTAGCGACAACGCAGCGTACAATCCTGCGTGAGGCAGAGAGTGAGGGTGATGTTGCGGATCATCAAAAGACGAAGTTTGCCGCAATAACCGACTTACTTGCGTTCCGCCCGGACCCCACCAAGAATCTGTACGGGAGGTTCCTGTTGGCAGGAGCTGAGTGCCAGGGTTGCTCCCACCGCCACGACGGCTATCACCGGGTAGAGCGGCTTCTTATCGTTTTTTTCCGGTTCAATTTTCATGGATTCGTTGAGCGGGTGAGGATATAGCTTTTTTGTAGGAACCCTACTTTCCAACGGTTATTATAGGCATGCGGTCGGGAGTTCCTGTCTGTTGGCAGGAGCTGAGTGCGAGGAGCGCTCCCACCGCCGCGACGGCTATCACGGGGTAAAGCGGCTTTTTGTCGTTTTTTTCCGGTTCGATTTTCATGGGTTGGATGGCTTGGATTCTGTCGGTTTATCTTTCGGAATTCGAACAACTGCCCCGGGTGCTAATTGCGGTTCACGTGCGGGGATTTTGCTTCTCCCTGGTACTACTCGCGGTTCACGCTTGGGCACCTCAGTTCGCTGCTTTTGTTCCGTCTTCGGTGAGGGAGTGTCACGAGTATAAATCGGAGCTTTGCCGACCCGACGCTGCGGGAGCCTGTCCTCTTTTGGAGTTTCGGTAGCGCAGGCAGATACCGTCAGCGCAACTACGGCCGCTATACTGGGATACAGCGGGGCTTTTGCTATTGTGCTGGGACGAATCTCCATGCTCCCTCAGGATATCATTTTTTCCGTATGATAGCAAGATTAAACTGTGCCGAGGACACGAAAGTGTGACCTCACATCAAAAGTACTAAGTCACATTAACAATTTGATTATCCTAATCATTTAAAAAAAGCCATTTCATAAAGTTATTCACATAGTTAATAATATTCCCCTCAATCTCTCCCCCTTTCTACCTCATATCCCGCACTGCTAAAAATTTCACTGCGATTTCGCTTTGACGCTTCGGTACCGCACTACCTCAGCGCCCTACGGGCAAAAGCTGTGCTTTTGTCCAATCGCCTGCCCGCCCGCTTCGCGTGCGCCCTCTACGGGGCCGTCGGGCGCTTTGCATCCCCCGCGCGTAGCGCGCGAACATCCAAATCGTAATTCGTAATTCGTAATTCGTAAATCGTAAATAGGCGCCGCCAGGCGCCCCCGTCCATCGTCCATCGTCCATCGTCCATCGTCCATCGTCCATCGTCCATCGTCCATCGTCCATCGTCCATCGTCCAT
>CANPXA010000128.1 GCA_947585525.1 uncultured Akkermansia sp.
AACTCAGCATCAACCTCTGTGTGCCGGATGAGCGAACCAAACGCCATGGACAGGCTGTAGCTGCTGCTTCCTTGCCCCGACTGTGACATCCGTCCCTCCTTCTTGCCGTAGCAGATGGCTAAGGGAAAAGAAATTTGGATCTGCCCTCACTGCCAAATGCAGGTGGATATAGCTCCTCTCGGGCTGTATGCGGAGGTGACTTGTCCGCGCTGTTTCTACGTGGATCGCGTGCACGCGCAGCTCGGGAACTTCCGTCTGGACGGCGTGTTAGGAGTGGGCGGCATGAGTGTGGTGTACCGCGCCATGGACATGGCACTGCACCGACCTCTTGCGCTGAAGGTGCTCAACGACACCTTCCGTGACCAACCGGAGCGAATCGAGCGTTTCGAAAACGAGAGCGCCATGATGGCTCGTGTGCGCCACGAAAACGTGACTTCCGTTTACTCTGCCGGAAGAGCGTACGGGCAGTTCTACATCGCCATGGAGCTTGTGGAGGGGCAGAACCTAGAGCGCATGGTGAGTCCTCATCATCCCCTCGACCCTCTTTATGCACTGGAAATCATTAGTCAGGTAGCAGGAGGGCTCAAAGCTGCTCAGGAGGCGGGATTGTTGCACCGTGATATGAAGCCGGGCAACGTCCTCATCACTCCTTCCGGCAAAGTCAAGGTCATCGACTTCGGTTTGGCATTGAACAATCGGGAGGGTGACACCGAGGAAATCATCTGGGCGACTCCTTACTATGTGCCGCCGGAGACGCTAAAACGCGAGCCGGAGGACATGCGCACGGACATCTACGCGCTGGGGATGACGCTGCGCTACCTGCTCACGGGCATTGAGAAATTTGACGGTCCATCGGATTCCCTCGATGACCTGGTTGAAACGAAAAAAAATCGACCTCCCTTCTCCGAGATCCGACCGAACACGGACGCGCAGTTGTGCGATCTGGTGGATCACATGACCGAATTTTCTCCCTCCAAGCGTCCTGCCAACTATGACGACCTGCTGGAAGAAATCAACGAGGTGCGAACACACCTCACCGCTTTGAGAAAGACCAGGAGCAGAACGAAAGTTTGGGAGCTTCTTTCCTTCCGGTGGGTGGTTTCCCTCGTAGTCAGCGTCATTCTCGGATTAGGGCTGGCACTCTTTGTTTCCTCGCGCTACAATGCGATTCAACGGCACGCCACCTTGCGTTTGGAAACTCCATCCCTGATGAGCTCCGATGAGGAGGCTCTTCAAGACGCTCTCCGGCTGCTTCAGGAGGAGGATTACGATGAAGCAGCCCGGATGTTGCTGGAACTTGCCGAACAGACCAATGAGAGCGGCATGGGGGCATGGGCATCCCTGCTGGCACGTGAGCTGGCACGCTGTTCTGCCTTGGCGGATGCGGATGTCTGGAGAAAAGCTCAAACACTCCTCAATAAGAACCTTGCCCTGAAGGAGCAGGCGGTTCCGGCGGCACGGTCTCTCATGGGACAAATTGAACAGGCAGCGAACCTGCAATTTCCGGGAGCGCGGAGCTGGCTGCAACACAGTGGCGTCTGGAATGATCTCACAGAAAATGAGCTGATCGAGACCATTAATGGACTTACCCAGGGGAAGCATCCCGCACCGCTTGCTCTGATGCTCTGGTATAACGCAGCCTTGCAAGCGGTGTGGCTCGAAAATGAGAAACTGCTGACCATCTGTCGCGAGGGCATCAAGAGAACGATACCGGAGTTGGGAGAATACAGCGGATTGGCGCCTCTGTACAAAAATCTGGACGATCAAGTACAGATACGTCGCAATGCCCTCACCATCGCTGCCCTCAACAACCTTCAAAATGCCGTCAAGACGAAGGGGGTCGATCAAACCATCATCCTTTCTTTTGAGAAAATCGCCAACAACGAAGCCCTGCCCGCACTCATACGCAGCCTTGCGAGCGTTCGGAAAGACGCCGCTACACTGGCGATGCACATGGCGGGTATGCTGTGCCGCCGAGCTCCGGAAAAGTGCAAGCCCGGGATGTCGTTGGAGCAGATGCTCCGGTCGATCAACACCCCCGAAGAGCAAGGGAAGACGAATATACCGGTGAACGTGTTGGAAGACATACAAGCTGTGGTCAACCTCTTTGCAAGATCCTCATCGAACGCCCTCTTGAGGAGGCTCTACCTGAAGCAACCGTTCTCCCAATATTCACCGGACTTTCTGACCATAACCGAGGGTTGGCAGCAGAGACTTAAGGAGGCCGACCAGAAACCGTCCCCATATGCGGAAAGCCTCAACTCAACCGCTCCGAATTCGCTGGAAAAGCTCATTCTCTCCTGCAAGCAAGCTCGCCTTGTTACCGTACTACCCGGGGCGGTTCTCTCTTTCATGGACAGTCCCGCCGGATTCACCGAAGGAAAACAAACGGTGCTCACCGGGGCGCAAGCGTGGTTCTTCCGCGACTGCGGCGTCGTGAAAATCGAGCGGCAACGGTTGGTACCCGTACTCGGGCTCCAGGAAGAACGTTTCATGAATTTTACCCTCTTACCCGGTGTTATCCAGCCCGTTCCGGCTCATATATCCAAGCATTTTTCTGACAAAGGGACGGGGCGAGAACTCCGATCTGCGGCGGACCTGGAAGGATACGAGGATTTCATCAGCAAAAAACCGGCGCCCTTCCTGCTGACGCGCACCCCGCAAGTCGGACCCTAAGGCCAAGGCGGCGGAACGCCACTTAATTTACGAATTACGAATTACGATTTGGAAAATTCCGCGCCGTTGGCGCAAACTAACGGAGCGAGAGCACAGCGGAATTTTCGAGAATACAGGTGCGGTGATAGAAAGAAAGCGGCGGGAGACTAAGGCGGTAAGGCTCCCCTGGCGCCTATTTACGATTTACGACGTACAAAGCCCCCGAGAGCGCGGAGGGGATTGGACAAAATGCGCGAGCATTTTTTCCACCGTTTATGATTCCGGGGATTCTGTTTCCCTCAACAAGCAACAGAAGCCACCGGCGCCCGCCCCGTGGTGCGGCAGCAAACGGTATGCGGGAAAATCGCACAGCGAACTGCGGAACGGAGCCAGTGCGGGAATCTCCACGGCTCTCCAACCGGGGACGCGGCGCAGGATGTAGGCGATGACACGTTCATTTTCCTCCGGGTCGTAGGTACAGGTGGTGTAGAGAAGGTGGGCTCCCGGGGCAGCGCAGCGCACGGCGCAAAGCATGATGCCACGCTGTCGTTTTGCGTTCCCCTGCACCGCTGAAGCTCCCAGGCATCCGGGGTTTTTGATCCCCTTACAGAGCAGAGATTGACCGCTGCACGGGGCATCGACCAACAAAAGGTCAAATTTCTTCCCGCTTTCTGCCCATTGGTCCGGCCTGAGTCCGGTGACCCTCGTATTCGACAATCCGCACAGCTCCACGTTATGACGGAGAATACCACGGCGGGCAGCGTGCACTTCGTTCGCCGTGTGGTCGTGCAAGGGAAACTGCGCCGCAAGCAGAAGGGTCTTGCCTCCCGGCGCCGCACAGAGATCAATACTTCTCCGGGGAGGCTCCGTCAAGGCGCTCAGAGCCGCCCCTTCCCAGCAGGAGGACAAATCCAACACGTAGTACATCCCACGCGCGTAATCCTCACAAGCCGTTGGAGTCGCCTCATCTGCCGGCAACCAGACTCTCTCAGGCAACCATGGGAAGGCCGAACGAGCCGCACAGAGGAAAGGTGGAGTGTAGTCAACCGGCGCGCGCGGAGAGAGGACAACGGCTCGACGGCTCGCATTTCCCTCCCTCATGGCACGCAGGAGAGCGGCAGCCTGGGCTTCATCGAGCCGCAAACGCGAAACGAGACGGAGCTCGTTTTTCGCGACCGGGCGACTGTTAAGTTCACCATTCATTGAATCCACAAGTTCACGACCTGTCAAGCGAGTTGAGCGCCAAGGCCGCAGCCCCGACAATTCCCGCTTCATTCCCGAGCTGAGCCGGCAGCAACTGCAACTTTTCAAAATGCGGCGGATATATCTGAGCTTTCAGTTGTCGCCTCAGTGGAGCAAAGAGCAGTTCTCCCGCCCTGGCAATGCCTCCCCCTATGATGAAGGCTTGCGGGTTGAGGATGTAGTAACAGGAAAGCATGCAGGCCGCCAACTTCACAGCCGTGTCCTCCCACAATCCTGCGGCTACTTTGCAGCCTTTCTTCGCCTCATTTTCGAGAGTGATGGGGGTGATCTCCGACGTTTTCTCACGGGAATCGGCAGAGGCGGCATAGTACATCTTTGCCTCGCGCATGAGCTCGTTGTTGCCGATGTAATCTTCCACGGCGCCACGGTTGCCGTAGTGTCCGATACGTCCACGGTAGTCGATGCAAACCTGCCCCAGCTCACCGGCCGCACCGACGTGTCCTCGCACCATCTGCCCATTCGCTATCACGCCTGCACCCACTCCCGTGCCGAGGGTGAGACATACAAGGTCGCGCATACCGCGTCCGGCGCCGAGTTTCCATTCGGCGTACGCCATGCAGTTAGCATCGTTGTCCGCCACTGTCGTCAAACCGCACGCCTGCTGCACCATAGCACATACCGGCACCCCGTGCCAACCAGGCACATTGGTGAGTGAATCCACGACTCCCTTTTCATGATCCACGAATCCCGGCAATCCCAGTCCAACAGCACGCACCGCCGGATACTTCACTTGCATGGATCGGAGACGCACGACAATCTCCCCAATCAATTTCTCCGGTGTCTCATACCGAGGAGTGCTGATCGGCTCTTCCCTGTACACAAGCTGAGAACCTCGAACCACGGCAAGTTTCACACTCGTTCCGCCGACGTCCACGCCGATGCCCAGCTCCTGCTGCTCCTTGATCATGGCCCCATTCTACCACGCATCGACGCCTTCCGCAAGACCCACAAGGCAAACGCGGGGCGTTTGCCTATTTACGATTTACGATTTGAATTTTAGCGCGCTACGCGCGGGGGATGCAAAGCGCCCGACGGCCCCGTAGAGGGCGCACGCGAAGCGGGCGGGCAGGGCGATTGGACAAAAGCGCAGTTTTTGCCCGCAGGGCGCTGAGGTAGTGCGGTACCGAAGCGTCAAAGCGAGAGCGGAGGTGGAAGGAGGGAGCATGGGGTGGTAGTGGTAGGAAAGGGGCGGGAGGCGCCTAGGAGCGCCTCATTTACGATTTATGATTTACGAAATTCCACACCGTTGGTGCAATATAGCACGCTGGCGTGTGGAGAAAGTCTCCATAAAAACCTACCCGCCGAGTTAAAGCGCTGCAACGCCCCGGCGGGTAGGAAAATGATAATAAGGATACGTTACTTCCTTGGCGATATTAGAACACGAGATGATGGGAATGTCAAGGCGCCAGAGGCGCCTATTTACAAAGCCGCCGACGGCTGTATAGTCAATTATAATTTTGAGAGTATTTGCATTTTTCTCGGGACGGATGGGGAGCCTTCTTCTTTTGGATTGACATCGACGTTGTTTGTGCTAGCATCGATTTATGAAACAGACAGCTTTTTCCTCCGTGAATCGTGGATTCACCCTGTTGGAACTCATCGTGGTGAT
>CANPXA010000129.1 GCA_947585525.1 uncultured Akkermansia sp.
GATGGTGACCCATTCTTCCTGCGCGAAGGGGACGAGTTGCTGCACCTTGGCGAGGCGGTCAAAGGTTTTGGTGATGTAGTTGTTCTCGCAATCCGCCTGATTCGCAGGGATGGCGGGGGCGAGGGCATGCAGCTGCTTGAGGGCATCCACGATCTTCACCAACAGAGCCCGCTTGAACCCGCGAGTCAGGAAGGCGTATTCATACACGTTCTTGCCGCGCACCTTCTCCATCACCAACGGAGTGTAGCCGTAGATCTGCGGGATGTTCTCATAACCCAGCTCCTTGGCCCTGCGGTACCAATTGCCTTCATCCACGGCGAGTTTCTCACCCTGCTCGTTGATGGGGTACTTGATGACCACGTCGCCCTTAAAGTCCACCTTGTTGAACGGACGGCATTTCGGTCGGTTCAGCTCGTTCTGGAAGTAAGAGAGCATGGTGCCCACCTCCAGCCCGCCATACATGTCCAGCCGACGGAAAGAAATCTCCTTCCCCACCAGGTAGCGTACAAATTCTCCCTCTTGCGGGACGTCGGCTATCTGTTCCTTGTCGTGGAAAATGAACATACCCGCCACACCGTTCTCCGCAGAGGCCTCTTCGATGAACTGACCGTCGCGGTACGACCAGCGGCACGGGAAGTCCTTGGAGATGCCCAGGTAGTTGCTCTCTACGGTCTCCGGCATCCCTGTGACATCCGAGAGAATGAGGTCGCACCAAATGAGCATGAAGGGAGCTCCGGACGGAATGCGTTGCAGAGCCTCGGCAATGCCCGAACAGGTGCCCTTGCGTGTGGCATCAATCACTTCGTAATCTGCACTGCAGAACGCCGCCAGATAGCGCTTGAAGGTGTCTTTCTGGTAGTCCGCGATGATGAGGAACTTCGCCTGAGGGTAGCGCTCGAAGAGATGAAAAATCATCGGACGGTTATCCACCGGCACGAGCGCTTTCGGCTTGTTCGTGGTGAGCGTCTCCAGCCGCGAGCCGCGTCCGCCGGCCTGCACGATGATGTAGGGAATATGATTTTCTGGTTGGCTCTTTTCCGTCATGAATCGCGAATTGTTCGCGGCAGTGTATCTCTTTTTGAAGGAGATGCACTTCTTCATCAACACTATCCTATTCTCTATGAATTATTTAAATGTCTATCAGACGTAAAAAAATGAAAAGGGGGTCCTTTCACCACCCAGCTTAATTTGGATTTTATCTCCATCCGCCGAAGGAGTGGACGGAGCTCTTGTACGATCACGAATGCGAGGGAAAGAAATTTCTCGCACTTTTATTTCTTTTTAGTTGATCCTGTCAGTATAACATATATCGAACTTCAGAAATTTTTTTCGCTCAAAATATCAAAAGACTCATCTTTTCTATCCCTTATTTTTTTGCCTGATAACAAAAAAATGTCTGGACATCTCCTTCAAAAAGAGATGAACAAAATTTTCAAGACCTTTTATGGTTGATATTCAATAATTTGCGAAATAAAATCATCACAAATCAGCCCAAAGTAACATTTTCTTTTGTACGACCCTGCTTTCGCTTCGGCGCCTCGCGCCCACAACGCGCCAGCATCACAATCGAAAATCATATAGGGCAACTGCATTAGAAATGCGTTTGCTCTGCCGTGATTTGAAGACTTGCGACCCGATGGCATTTCCTATATACTGCTCTCATGCCGATATCAGAAGACCTTTACAAACGAGCATGCCGCGTGATACCCGGTGGAGTCAACTCACCCGTGCGGGCATTCCGGCGCATCGAGAGGGCTCCTTTTTTTGTGACTGAGGCGCATGGAGCTCATTTGAAGGATGCCGATGGACGCGAATATATCGATTACGTGGGGACATGGGGACCTGCCATCCTGGGACACGCACCCGAGTGCGTGGTGCAAGCGGTACAGCAAGCTGCGCAAAAGGGGCTCAGCTTCGGCACGCCGACTCCGGCTGAAGTCGATATGGCGGAAACCATCTGCCGTCTCGTTCCGAGCATTCAAAAGGTTCGCATGACCAGTAGCGGTACAGAGGCCACCATGAGCGCCATCCGTCTCGCCCGCGGATTCACCGGACGCAGTCGCATCATCAAATTTGCCGGATGCTACCATGGACATTCGGACAGCCTGCTCGTCGCGGCAGGCAGCGGAGCGCTCACGCATGGAGAACCGGACAGTGCCGGAGTGCCGCGCGATGTCGCGGCACTCACCCTTGTGCTGCCCTACAACGACGAAAATGCCGTGCGTCAGGCCTTCAAGAAGTACCGTGGGGAAATAGCCTGTATCATTGTCGAGCCTTACCCCGGCAATGCAGGGTTCTTCCTTCCGCGACCGGGGTACCTCGAATTCCTGCGCGACATCACGGCGCAGCACGGCGCTCTGCTCATCTTTGACGAGGTGATGACCGGCTTTCGCCTCTCTCCTTCCGGAGTGCAGGGGCTGCATGGCATCACACCGGATCTCACAACGCTCGGCAAAGTAATCGGCGGCGGGCTCCCCGTCGGCGCCTTCGGAGGAAGGGCCGACATCATGGACTGCATTTCCCCACTCGGTCCGGTGTACCAGGCCGGCACCCTCAGCGGCAACCCATTGGCCATGGCTGCAGGGCTTGCTCAACTCCGTGAATTGGAGCGCATCGATGCATGGAGTCGGCTCGAGTCCCTCGGAGCCCGTCTTGAGGATGGGGTGAGCAAAATCCTCCACGACGCCCATCTACCCTACGTCTTCAAACGTTGCGGTTCTATGTTCTGCCTCTTCTTCACCGCTGATGACGTCGTGGATCTTCAGTCCGCCCAAAAAACCGACTTCAATATCTTTCGTCGCTATTTCTTGAGAATGCTTGATCAAGGCATCTTTGTTGCCCCTTCACCCTTTGAGACCGGTTTTATTTCCACTGCCCACTCCGAAGCTGACATTGATGCCACCCTCCACGCCCTCTCACACGCACTCTAGCGAAACCCAGGGCAAACACATTGGAAATGCGTTTGCTATTTACGATTTACGATTTGGATGTTAGCGCGCTTGCGCGCGGAGATGCGCAGCGAAAGCGGAGGTGGAAGGAGGGAGCATGGGATGGTGGTGGTAGGAAAGCGTTCGGAGATATGCCGTGTTATCTTGATGGCCTTGCGACATCGTACATCGTCCATCGTACATAATCAACGGATTATGTCACATCATCTGCCGTTAAATACCTATTAGGCATCGCTTTTTCTTGGGACGGATGTGCCTGTTTTCCTTCTCTTGAAGAAAATGCTTGACCTTCCGACGCATTGAGGTATATACCTAGGAGAAGGCTCGGAGGACAAAAAATCGCTCTCTTCCGCTCATGAAAACAATCTCACAAATCATCGTTACTATGACAGTTGGGACGGGAATAGCACTCAGCGCAGCAGAACAAGCTCAACCACCTGCACCGAGCGAAGGGGCAACCGAATCATCCCCGGCAAAGGTGTATTTCACCAGAGACATCAGTCCGGTGGGGCTGCTGAAGATCTACCACAAGGTGAACCAGGACATCAAAGGAAAGGTGGCTATCAAATGGCATTCCGGCGAACCAAATGGTCCAAACATCATTCCGGTGCCCATGGTTAAAGCTCTCCAAGCTGACATCCCGGACAGCTCCCTTGTAGAAACAAACTCCCTCTACGAGGGAGGAAGGGACACTACCGAGAAACACCGTGAAACTCTTAAAATCAACGGCTGGACATTCTGTCCTGTCGACATCATGGACGAAGAGGGCGCCGTGATGCTCCCCGTAAATGGAGGGAAACGCTTCACGGAAATGAGTATGGGGAAAAATATCCTCAACTACGACTCCATGGTCGTGCTCACTCACTTCAAGGGGCATCCCATGGGCGGGTTCGGCGGCTCCATCAAGAATATCGCCATCGGGTGCGCCGACGGAAAGATCGGAAAGGCTATGGTACATGGCTCCACTCCGGAAAATACCTGGGCCTGTGATCAAGCTCCTTTCATGGAAAACATGGTCGAATCCGCTAAGGCTACTCTGGACCATTTCGGCAAACGAATCACATTCATCAACGTCATGCGCAATATGTCGGTGGATTGTGACTGCATGGGTGTGGACGCCGCCCCGCCTAAAGCCCGTGACATCGGAATCCTGGCATCTACGGACATTCTCGCCGTGGACCAGGCCTGTATTGATCTCCTTTACAAGCTGCCGGAGGATGAATTGCACGATCTCAAAGAACGGATCGAATCTCGTGGGGGGCTCCACCAACTTGAATACGGCGCGGAGATGGGTATCGGTTCTCGGAAGTACGAAATTATCGAAATTGAGTAGTTCTGCGATCGTTTCTATCACGGCTATAATCCCTGCTCGAAGTTAGCGATGTTAAAAGGCATATCCCCTGTCATCTCGCCGGAGCTTCTCAAGACTCTTGCAGAAATGGGACACGGCGATGAAATCGTCATCGCCGACGCCTACTTCCCCGGTCATTCTCTCCATTCACGAGTTTTGCGTGCCGACGGCGTACCCGCGGATCTCCTGCTCGCCGGCATAGCTCCCCTCTTTGAATTAGATTCCTATGCTTCTCCCGTCATCATGATGGCTCCTGTCCCCGGAGACTCTCTTGATCCCACTGTTGAAGCCAGATACCGAGCGGCTCTTCACTTCGATGACCCCATTGAGCGTATCGAACGCTTCGCCTTCTACCAACGCGCTCGCTCTGCTTTCGCCATTCTCATCTCCGGCGAAACGTCTCAGTACGGCAACATCATCCTTAAAAAAGGGGTTACGCCGATGGAACGACACTGAGGCGCCGGATGGCGCTTTGCGCCTTCAGGCGCCTATTTACGATTTACGATTTACGATTTGAATGCTAGCGCGCTACGCGCGTTTTTGCGGAGCGAATGCGCAGCGGAATTTTTAGAAACCGGTGTGATGGGTGATGAGAAAGGTATGTTGAGACGTGGGTTGTCTTGCTGCATTTGCCTCAATCATCTGAGAAGCGCATGGAGGAAGGTTCAATGAGCTTGGGGACGATTAAGACCACGGAAAAAATGTATTGACAAGGACTCACTTCCTTTCTATACTGCGGCTGTGAGGGGGAGTGAGAGACTTTTCCCTTCTATCGGGCAGTAGCGCAGTCTGGTAGCGCACTTGCATGGGGTGCAAGGGGTCGTGGGTTCGAATCCCGCTTGCCCGACTACGTTTTGAGTATTACACGGTTCTACGGGCGAAGGCGGAGGAACGCCTCCTATTTGCGATTTAGAGCAATGTCGCAAAGCCATCAAGATAACACGGCATATCTCCGAACGCTTTCCTTGCAGCGACAACCCGTGATTTTCCTTACCACCTCCGCTCTCGCTCCGCCAGATTGCGCCAATGGCGTGGAATTTTCCAAATCGTAAATCGTACGTCGTAAATCGTAAATAGGCAAACGCATTTTCTAATGCGTTTGCCCCGGGGATTGAACACGAGACGGCGCTACTTTTTATGAGGGATCAGCTCGCAGATGAGATCCTCAAGGAGGAGGCGT
>CANPXA010000130.1 GCA_947585525.1 uncultured Akkermansia sp.
CTACGCGACAACACGCCGGGACGCGAGATTCCCAGCGTCATCTCACGCAGGCTGGATCTCTACGACATCATCGGCAAGGCCTCTCAAAGTTGGGATGGTGGGTACTGTGTGATGGGCGCTGTGGGGAACGGGGATTTCTTTTGTCTGCGCGACCCGCACGGCATCCGCCCGTGCCACTACGTGCTCACGGATGAATATCTGGCCATGGCCAGTGAACGAGTGCCCCTGATGAGC
Source organism: uncultured Akkermansia sp. (assembly GCA_947585525.1). Lineage (GTDB taxonomy): Bacteria > Verrucomicrobiota > Verrucomicrobiia > Verrucomicrobiales > Akkermansiaceae > Akkermansia. The sequence goes on from CANPXA010000130.1 coordinate 235, forward strand.
GTGATGGAAGTGGAGAGCGAGGACGTACAGGAACTCCCCCGCGCCAACATGATCGTCGTCAAAAACGACGGGGTCATCAGCATCCGCGAATACACGAAACCTTTGGAGTCAACGCCTTGTTCCTTTGAGGCCATCTACTTCTCTCGTGGGAACGACCCCATCATCTACCGGGAACGTAAGGCTCTCGGTGAAAATCTGGCGGAAAAAGTCGTCGAATGCCTGGGGGATGATTTCTCACGCGCCGCCATCACCTACATCCCCAACACCGCGGAAGTCTCCTACTACGGACTGCTGGAAGGACTGCGCACCTACCGCCGGGATCGCGCCACAGCGGCGATGATTGAGGCTTTCCACAACGGGACTCTCACCGATGAACTCATCCGCGAGCTCATCCAACGCCGCTGGCCACGAGCCGAAAAAATTGCCCACAAAGACATCAAACTGCGCACCTTCATCTCTGAAGAAAGCAGCCGCAAGCAACTCGCCGCGCAAGTGTACGACCTCACGTACGGAGCGGTGGGCTCGGATGAGGTGCTCATCGCCATTGATGACTCAATCGTGCGCGGGACGACGCTGAGGTCCTCTCTTCTGCGTCTGCTGGCACGCTCGAAGGCGCGTAAGATCGTCATCCTCTCCTCGGCTCCGCAGATACGCTATCCGGATTGTTACGGAATCGACATGAGCGAGTTGGGAAAATTCATCGCGTTCCAAGCGGCCATCTCCCTGCTCAAGAAACGCGGCGACTACGCGTACATCAATCAGGTGTACGAGGAATGCCGACAGCAGCTCACGTTGCCGGCGCCGGAACGCACCAATCCCGTCAAAAAAATATACTCTCCCTTCACTGTGGAGGAGATCACGAACGAAATTTCTCTCCTGGTCACGCCGGACAACTCTCCTTGCGAAGTACAAATCATCTACCAGACTCTGGAGGGGCTGCACTCAGCCATCGAGGGTCCCTGCGGTGATTGGTACTTCAGCGGGAACTACCCGACTCCCGGCGGCTACACCACGGCCAACGTCGCTTTCATCAACTGGTTTGAGGGACGTGACGGACGCTCCTACTCACTGCCTGTGTAACACCCGACTTCGGTCTCAACTGCCCCAGCATCTTCAAAAATCAACTGCGTTTGCTCCCCATCCCGATCGCAGCCACTCCGAATAACCCCTCAGCCAATAGCGAACGACAAAATATGCCCGACCACGAGCCCAATGAGGAATGGAATGAACTCCCGGACGAGGAGCTCATCCGCATCACACTCACCGGCGAGACCCGCGCATTCGACGTGCTGATCCGCCGGTACAGTCGGCGGCTGCATGCTATGTTGCTGCAGATGCTGAGCTCGGAGGCCGATGCCTACGATGTAGCACAGGAGGCTTTTTTGCGTGCCTTCCGCTCACTCAGGTATTTCAATAAGAAGAGCGCCTTTTATACCTGGCTCTACACCATCGCCGCCAACCAGGCACGCAATTTCATCCGCAAACGAAAACGTGACCGAGCCTTCAGTATCGACGACGACGAAAACGGCACTCCCATGGAAAAGGATTCCGAGCTCGCCGACCAGGGACCGGATGCCGATCCCGTGCGCAGCGCCCACATAGCCGACATCAAAAAACGCCTCCGTAAAGCCATGGAACAACTCTCCCCGGCGCACCGCGAGGTAGTAACTCTCTGCGATGTCATGGGCCTCTCCTACCAGGAGATATCCAAACTGCTCCACGTGTCGGAGGGAACTCTGCGTTCCCGCATCTTCTACGCACACAAACAACTTCAGAGCTTGCTCGGCGATATCGAGCGATAAAAACATAGGTGCTAAGTCTCCCATGTTTTTTCTTGCTATGTCCGACGAAACAGGTACAATGGGTAACGTTCTATGAAAGGCATTGTATTAGCAGGGGGAGCGGGAACGAGGCTGTACCCGATCACGCGCGGGGTGAGCAAACAACTGCTACCCGTGTTTGACAAACCGATGGTGTACTATCCGATATCGACGTTGATGTTGGCGGAAATCAACGAGATTCTTATCATCTCGACCCCTGATGATCTCCCTTCCTTCCAACGTTTGCTCGGGAGCGGCGAGGATTACGGTGTTCATTTTTCATACGCCGAGCAACCACGTCCGGAAGGACTGGCGCAGGCTCTCCTCATCGGGCGCGAATTCATTGGGGATGACAGTGTGTGCCTCGTGTTGGGAGACAACCTTTTTTACGGTGCCGGATTTCCGGAGATGCTCGAAAGAGCCGTGCAGCAGGTGGAGCGCGAGGACAGTGCAGTTGTGTTCGGTTATCATGTAGCGGATCCCACGCGTTACGGGGTGGTGGAACTGGACGCGCAGGGGAATTGTCTGTCGCTGGAAGAGAAACCTGAGCATCCTAAATCCAACTATGCGGTGGTGGGGTTGTACTTCTACCCGAAGGGCGTGTCACAGATAGCCGGGGGCATCAAGCCTTCAGCACGAGGTGAACTTGAAATCACCTCCGTCAACGAGGAATACCTCAAGCAGGGACGCCTCAAAGTGCACACCATGGGGCGAGGGTACGCTTGGTTGGACACGGGCACGCACGATTCGCTCTCAGAGGCTTCCACGTTTGTAGAGGTCATCGAAAAGAGGACGGGCAACAAGATAGCCTGTTTGGAAGGAATCGCCTACGAGAAGGGCTGGATCGACGCGACCAAACTGAAGAAGCTGGCGGAGCCGATGCGGAACAACGACTACGGCAAATACCTGCTCTCCCTTTCAGAAAATAACCACCGCCCATGAAAGCGATACCGACAAAGATACCGGGGGTGTTGATCATTGAGCCTCGTGTTTTCACCGACAAACGGGGGTATTTTTTTGAATCTTTTGCCCAGAGGGAGTTTGAGGAACAGGTTCTGCAGACTCGTTTCGTTCAGGACAACGAGAGTGCGTCCTGCTACGGAGTGGTGCGGGGATTGCACTTCCAGAGGATACCTCACACGCAAAGCAAGCTGGTGCGGGTGATAAGCGGCTCCGTGCTGGATGTGGCTGTGGACATACGAGTGGGATCACCGACGTATGGTCAACACGTAGCGGTGGAATTGAACGGCGAGAACCATCGACAACTCTTCATCCCGCGCGGTTTTGCGCACGGATTTGCCGTGCTCAGCGAGCGAGCTGTCTTCCTGTACAAATGCGACAATTACTACGCTCCGCAGAGCGAAGGAGGCATTGCCTGGGACGATCCGGAGCTGGCGATCGACTGGAGACTCCCGCGAGAGGCCATCATCCTTTCAGAGAAGGACACACGCTACCCGACCCTCTCTCAGCACGAGCCCGCTTTTGACTTCAACTCTTCTGTGTACTGAGCGCATGAACATACTCGTCACCGGATCTCGCGGCCAGCTCGGCAACGAACTCCAGTTGCTCGCCCCCTCCCTGCCGGAACACCACTTCACCTTTACCACGGCAACGGAATTGGACATCACCGATCCCTCCGCTATTGAGACCGCTATCAAACAATTCCGACCCGATTGTATCATCAACTGTGCTGCCTACACGCAAGTGGATCGCGCGGAGGACGATGAAACGATGGCGAGACTTGTCAACCACCGCGCCGTTGAATACCTCGCAACAGCCGCTGCCGCACATGACATTCTGCTCCTGCACATCTCCACGGATTATGTGTTCGGCGGCGTGGGTAACACGCCGTTCAAAGAAGATGCGTGCCCTGCCCCACTCGGGATCTACGCACGCACGAAGCTGGATGGCGAATCAGCCGTGCGCTCCTCGGGCTGCCGACACCTCATCCTACGCACAGCCTGGCTCTACTCCGTCTTCGGCAACAACTTCGTGAAAACCATGCGCCGCCTTATGCGCGAACGCCGGCAGATCAACGTCGTCTTCGACCAAGTGGGATCCCCCACATACGCGCATGATCTCGCCTCCACAATCCTTCTTATCCTCAATCACCCCAATCTGGCGGATCATCTCGGCACCTACCACTACACCAATGAGGGGGTGTGCTCGTGGTTCGATTTTGCCACCGCAATCGCGGAGCTGAGCGGACTAAGCGACAAGTGCTCCGTACTTCCTTGCCACAGCGATGAATTTCCCTCCAAGGCGCAGCGTCCGCCCTATTCCGTGCTGGACAAGACGTCTATTCGAACGACCTTTGATCTGCACATTCCGCACTGGCGCGAGAGCTTGGAGCGTTGTATCCGCAAGCTTGACGCGAGCGAGTAAGAATTCGGGGCTGCCATGCCCTCCTCAAATCCCATTGCAGCTTGATCAAAGAGGCTTGATTCTCGGGAAGGCATGAGGTATCATGAGACGCAGATATGTCAAGCACACTAGGAGTCTTGTTCAGGATAAGCACGTGGGGGGAATCTCACGGTGCGGGGATCGGCGTGGTGATAGACGGGTGTCCGCCACGGGTGGTGCTACGTGCGGAGGAGATCAACGCGGAGCTGCGTCGCAGGAAACCGGGACAAAGTGAGCTCACGACAGCACGCAAGGAAGACGACTGTGTGGAGATCCTCAGCGGAGTGAGTGAGTGTGGTGAAACTTTGGGAACACCGATTGCCCTCCTCGTGCGCAACACCGATGCACGCTCCTCCGCCTATGACGAAATGCAGCACACTTACCGTCCCTCTCACGCCGACTACACTTACGATGCGAAATACGGCATACGCGCATGGGCCGGCGGGGGAAGAGCGAGCGCACGGGAAACAATCGGACGCGTGGCTGCGGGAGCCGTGGCGAAGGCTGTGCTGCGCGTGCTGTGTCCGCAAATGGATGTGCTGGCATGGGTGGAACAAGTGGGCGATGTGCGCTGCGAAACGGAGGCCGACCAAGTGACGCACGAAATGGTGGAGGGCAATGAAGTACGCACGGCTGACGATTCCGCTGCGGCGAGGATGCGAGAGAGCATCATGAACGCTCGCAACAAGGGAGACTCGTTGGGCGGCACCATACGGTGCGTGGTGAGACATGTCCCTGCGGGGTTGGGAGACCCCGTTTTTGACAAATTGGAAGCGACTTTGGCTCATGCGATGCTGAGCATACCCGCGTGCAAGGGTTTTGAGGTGGGCAGCGGATTCGGTTCCTCCCTGCTCAGCGGGAGTACACACAACGATGCGTTCTACATGGAGGGAGACAGAGTGCGTACCCGCACCAACAACTCAGGCGGAATCCAAGGCGGCATCTCCAACGGCGAAGATATCCTGCTGCGTCTGGCATTCAAACCCACGGCCACCATCATGATGGAGCAAGAGACCGTGA
>CANPXA010000131.1 GCA_947585525.1 uncultured Akkermansia sp.
GTGCCGGTTCCGGAACCGGCGCCGGCTTTACAGATTGGTCATTTGCTTCGTTGCTCATTTTTTCTTGGGTTAAGTTCATCAGTTCCCGTTCATTATAGACACATCCATCCCTTTTTGGCAAGCCTCATGACAAATTTTTACGCCTACTTTATCATTGTCATCCCATAGGAAAATGAGAAGGGATAAAAAAATGGTGTTTGCCCTTTGACCCGATTACACTCATAATAGGGTTTCACCCAAACAAACACCATGTCAAACATACCCATATTAGCACAGATATGCAAGCTTATTCCTGGACACATGATAAAAAAGATAATCGGGGGGCTTGTAGAAGAAGCGAAAAAGGAAGGGAGGAGGTGGGTATATCCCCGAGTTTTTTCCTATTTTTCGCATATCGTGAGCATGATCTACCTGCATATAGGGCATGCGCAGAGCATAACCGAGGTATGTGATGCGCTCAATTACAGCCGCTGGTCGCTCAACACAATAAGAAACGCGACAGCTCCCCGGCACAACACACTCTCCAATGCGAATCGGACACGCAGCCCGGAAATCATCAAGAGATTGTACTACAGTTTGCTTGGGTATTATCAACGAGGGATACCGAATTTTTTCCAGAGGGGGAGAAATAGTTATTTTCGAGTGCCGCGGCGAATCAAGCGCCTGATAAGGGCAATTGATTCAACAACGATTGAACTGGTAGCCAATTGTATGGATTGGGCGAAACATCGGAGGCGCAAGGCAGCAGCCAAACTGCATGTAGGGCTGGATCTGGATGCGAATATCCCGTTCAAAGTGATAACAGAGCCGGCGAACACCCACGACAACAGATACATGGTTAGACTAACAGAGGGGATGAAGGCAGGGGAGATAGCGGTATTTGATAAGGCGTACGTGGCATTAACGCATTTGCGAACACTGACAGAAAGGGGGATAATATGGGTGACGCGCTGCAAGGAGAATGCGAAATTGAAGGTCATAAAGAAGTTCAAAAAGGGGAAACAGAAAGGAATCATCAGCGATGAGCTGGTGGAGTGGAAGGGGAAAAAGAGTCACGAGCGTTATCCGGAGCAATTAAGGAGGGTAAAGGCGTTGGTGAAAGACACGGAAGGGAAAGAGGTGATCATAACCTTTCTGACGAATAACAAGGAGTGGGCAGCGCGCAGCGTATGTGACCTGTACCGAGCCCGTTGGTCAATAGAAGTATTCTTCAAGGAGATCAAGCAGAGTCTGCAACTGAGGACATTTATAGGATACAATCGCAATGCAATTGAATGGCAGATATGGTCGGGATTGGTGACGTATTTACTGCTACGCATAGAAGCATGGTTAAGCAGATGGAGGGGAGGATTTAAACACTTCTGTATCCTATTGAAAAACATCATGTGGCAACTGCAACGGATAGAAAATATCGTCAAGAAATATGGGACAGCAGGAGACAGGGGAGGGGGAGAAGCAGCACCGGAAACGCCCTATCTATGTGGAGGGATCCTTTTAAGGGATTAAAATTATGGGACAGCAAAGGAGCGAATCAGAGCATGAAGAACAAAATTCCTAAACCCTATTTTTAGAAATCCCCCCGCCAAACCCCGTTACTATGCGCATGACGTCGTCATATTGACCACGTTATGGGATGCTAATGAATTCAAATCGTAAATCGTAAATAGGCAAACGCATTTTCTAATGCGGTTGCCTAGCACGCCTCGTCACATATTGGTCTGGTAGAGAGGCTTGTTGTTGGAAGCGTCTAAAATGGCAAAGGCTTCGCGGTGAATCATGGGATCGGAGCGGAAGATGAGGCGTCCGGCACAGAGGCGTTCCAGTTCCACGAGCAAGCTTGCATCTTCGTTCTTGAAACGGGAAAGCACGGCGCTGTTCACCACAACGACCATGTCGCCCACGCTTTCGCGGTACTTCATGATCGTGGCTTTGAGTTGACGTTGGATTTCCACGCTCATCGTCATGACGCTCTTCACACGCCCACGCCCGTGGCAGTACGGACAGTGTTCGTTCACATAATCCAGCAGGGACTCGTTGATTCGCTGACGCGTCATCTCCATGAGTCCTATCGGCGTGATTTGCATCACCTGCGTCTTAGCTTTATCTCGCTTCAGAGCATCCTTCATGGCCTTGTAAACAGCCATCTGATCCTTCCGATGTCGCATATCAATGAAGTCCACGACGACGAGTCCGCCTATGTTGCGCAGACGCAGTTGGCGCGCAATTTCTCGGGCAGATTCGAGGTTGGTCTCAAGGATGGTTTTGTCAAGATCCTTGTTTCCCTTGTTGCGTCCGGTATTGATGTCAATGGCGATGAGGGCCTCGGTCTCGTCGATGACGAGGTAGCCCCCGCAGGGAAGAAGCACTTGCCGCTGGAAGGCTTCGCTGATCTGCTTTTCAATGCCCAACTCTTCAAAGATAGGTTGGTTGCCGGGGTGGTACTGGATGTGTCTCTTGGCGCGCCGCGATATCTTCCCCGCTATTTCCTGCATACGTTGTGTGGTCTCTTCGTTGTCGCACAAGATATTGTCCACGTTGTCGGTGAGGAAATCTCTCGCGGTGCGTTCAATGAGATCCGGTTCCTTGTAAACGCAGTGCGGGTTGTTGTTGGCAGCGAATCCCGCCTCCACCTCTTTCCACTCCTCCAGCAACATCGCAAGGTCATGCACAAAATGTCGAAATCTCTGCCCCTGCGCCACGGTGCGCATGATGATCCCCATACCGTCCGGCACGTTCAGCTTTTGCACAATCTGCCGCAGTCTCTGCCGCTCCTTCGGGTCATCAATCTTGCGCGAGATGCCGAACTGATCCGTAAACGGCATCAGAACGATGTATCGCCCGGCCAGTGAGATATTGGTGGTCACCCGCGGTCCCTTCGAGCTGATGGGACCCTTGGTCACTTGCACCATAATTTCAGAACCTATCGGATAGATGTCCGGTATGTCGCGACTCGTGATTTTCCTCTGTTGGCGTCGCGGACGTCCCTCCTTGTGGATTTCCTCAAGTGAAGAGTCCAGAGCCAAAGGAAGTGCATCCCAGAAGTGCAGGAATGCGTTCTTCTCGTGCCCGATGTCCACAAACATGGCCTTCAGCCCGGGCTCGATATTTTTGACTTTACCCTTGAAGATACCTCCAACGATGTTGTCCTCTCCCTCTCGCTCAATGCTGTACTCCTCCAATACACCATCTTCCAGCAGAGCCACTCGTCGTTCGAGCTTTTCTACGTTAATTACAATAGTGGTGCCCTCCCTTGGATTACTTTGCCCTAATCCAAAGAGGCGTTTTACAATTTTAATCATTTTACCGAATTGGAACAATGTCTGTTCAAGTTTTTTTGCTACCGGCGGGATGATTCGCACACCCCGACCGACTCTGGTTATCTCCCGCTGCGCCTCGTCCGCAGATTCCGTGGATTCCGCGCAACGCCTTCTTATTCGTTGTTGCCAAATAGAGCATCGCTCTCTTGCAGGCATTTCCCTGTTCCCTCCGCCACCGCACTCAGCGGATCCTCCGATATCTCGATCGGCAACCCGGTTTGCTCATGCAGCAGCTCACTCAAACCCCTCAGTAATGCCCCTCCTCCCGCTACCGTTATCCCTCGGTCATACAAGTCACTTGCCAGTTCCGGCGGACAATGATCCAAGGTCTGACGTACAGCGTTCACGATGACGTCTAATTTGTCCTGCAGCGCTTCACGCACTTCCTCCGACCGCACGGATACTGTCTTGGGCAGCCCCGTGCCGCGGTCTCGCCCACGCACATCCATCTTCAATTCCGTCTTCAACGGATGCGCGGAGCCTATTTTTATCTTGATCTCTTCGGCCGTTCGGCTTCCGATCAGCAGGTTGTGTGCATTCTGCATGTGTCGCACAATGGCGTCATCCAGAGCATCTCCCCCGCATTTCTCCGATTGACTATGTACAATCCCCGAGAGTGAAATGATAGCCACTTCTGTGGTGCCACCTCCGATATCGACGATCATGTTGCCCAGAGGCTCATTGACGGGCAATCCCGCCCCAATGGCCGCCGCCATAGGTTCCTCGATCAGCTGCACATGACTCGCCCCGGAATTGTAAGCAGATTCCTCAATGGCCCTTCGTTCGACTTCGGTGATGCCGGACGGATGGGCTATCAAAATACGCGGTCCACGCAGGCTGCGGTGTTGCACGGCTTTCTTGATGAAATAGCGCAACATATTCTCCGCTACATCGAAGTCAGCGATGACTCCATCCTTTAATGGACGTATGGCCATCACGTTGCTCGGGGTACGTCCCAGCATCCGCTTAGCCTCCTCCCCTACGGCAACAACCTTGTTGCCTTTCATGGCCACCACAGATGGCTCTCGTAAAACAATACCTTGATTCTTAATGTAAACCAAGGTATTTGCTGTGCCGAGGTCTATCCCGATGTCGTGGGAAAAGACCCCTATCAGTTTCTTGAAAAAATTGAACATGGTGTTTGAGGACAGTTGTATCAGGTGGATGCCTTGCTCAGCTTCCTTGCCGCACTCTCCGTTTCACGGGATAAGTGTCGCACCTCGGCCTCTGAAGCCACTCGCAATGCTCACCCCACCGGGGCAAGACACACGCATCCGCGCGTCAGTATAGAAATTGCTTTCTCTCTTGTCAAGCTCATAATATCCGACCATGAACAAAAAATGCCACACGTGTCCCAACAAATTCTTCTCGGGGCTCCATCAACCCATTCCCCCTGCGTTTCCTCCGGATAGAAGGAAGTAAGCCGGAAAGATCATAAACCATTGACGATTCAGCAAAGCGGTAAGCTCGTCATAGCATCATTCCGGGCGCTTTCTAGCCAACAACTCACCTTGTTCCAAAAATTCCGCTGCGCTTCCGCTTTGACGCTTCGGTACCGCACTACCTCAGCGCCCTGCGGGCAAAAGCTGCGCTTTTGTCCAATCGTCCTGCCCGCCCGCTTCGCGTGCGCCCTGTGCGGGGCCGTCGGACGCTTTGCCTCCCCGCGCCGGACGGCGCGCTAGCATTCAAATCGTAATTCGTAAATCGTAAATGAATTATGTTTCATCACCTGCCGATAACTGCGTGTGGGAGCGCTTTTCTTGGGACGGATGTGAAAAAACGCGGTCCTCCTTGCAATTTTTCTTGACAGCGTTCAATGACGTGATACAATGCGCCCCGCTCTGCGATGGAAACGCAGTTGCCTCTCAGTTATGAAAAAAGATCTTCATCCGGACTACCATCCCGTTGTCTTCGTCGATATCACGACAGGCCGCCGCTTTGTCACTCGTTCTACGGCCAAATCTGCCAAAACCGAGCAAATTGACGGGGTGGAGCACTACGTCGTCTCTTGCGGTATCACCTCTGACTCCCATCCCTTCTTCACGGGCAAGAATCAGTTTGTGGATACCGAAGGGCGCATTGATAAGTTCCAGAAGCGTTTCGG
>CANPXA010000132.1 GCA_947585525.1 uncultured Akkermansia sp.
ACCGGAGTCCAGTTCACCACCACGCCGCCTACGCGTCCCTGCTTGTACACGACATCCTCCACAGAAACGCTGTTAAAGACGATAGCGCCGGCCTCCGTTGCTCGGTACAGCAATCCTGCCGTAGCATGCACTGAATCCAAAAGATACGTGCCATTCTCATGCTCGCGATAGCTCAGGTGCAGTTCCTTCACAATGGGCATCGCCTCCTCTTGCACCACGATATCATTGAAAAGCATGGCTCCACCCCACATGCCGCCTCCCGGTGCCAACTTCCTGTCCAGCAGCGCCACCTTGTGGCCGGCCTTCGCCAAATAATACGCCGCCACAATGCCGCTCGGTCCTCCCCCTACGATTGCTGCATCTAACTCCAGGCTGCGCGTCAACTTCCCAAAATACGACTCAATAATGCCGCGTGATATAAGCGTTTCCATGAATCTATCCTATGCTCTCAAAAGCGATATGTCAAGTCAGGGCAAACGCATTAGAAATGCATTTGCCTATTTACGATTTTTGATAATGTGCGCTTTGCGCATATTTTTTGAATCATCAACGTGTCCGAGTGAGTTCTCTGGATCCGTATTCATGATGACCGTTTGTTGGCATGACTTTTGACATGCTCAACAATGGAATCAATCCATAAGAGCATTCTCTCCGTTGATGAGATTCTCTCAAATGCGGTTGCCCCACATCCGTCCCAATAAAATCATCTCTGGACTCATTCAACCCGTTTCCTCATGCGTTTCCTCTGGATGAAGGAAGTAAGCCGGAAAGGTCATAAACCATTGACGATTCAACAAAGCGGCGGGTTCGGCATGGTGTAACTCCGGACGCTTTCCTCACAAAAAAACACCCTTGATTTTACCCATCACCAATGCTTGCGCGTTGCATATCCCGCGCGCAAGCGCGCTAAAATCCAAATCTGGCACCTCTAAAAACTACCAGGGTGAAAAACGAGAGAAAAAAAGTTGAGGAGAAAGGAGTCAAAAAAAGGGAAAAATAGGGGAAAATGGGAAGATTTTGAGGAGGAAAAGTGGGAAAAATGCCCGAGAGGATACGCACCATCAATTGCCCGCTATCTAAAAAACGAGTTTTTAGAGGTGCTAAAATCGTAAATCGTAATTCTGCCACCTCTAAAAACTACCAGGGTGAAAAACGACAGATCTAGCGAACTCATCCGCACACGTTGATGATTCGAGAAAATTGCGCAACGCGCACATTATTAATAAATCGTACATCGCAAATCGTAAATCGTAAATAGGCAACCGCATTTTCTAATGCGTTTGCCCTGGCCCTCGGTCTTGACAGCTCGTCTCTCTTCGCTCATAATGTCGCGCGTCATGCTATCGCTCTTTGACACCTGCACGCGCCGTGTTCTTCCCGTGGAACCGCAAGATGGAAAAACCCTGCGTTTCTATTGTTGCGGTCCTACCGTTTACGCCGCTGCTCACATCGGCAACTTTCGCACTTTCGTGGCGCAGGATGTTTTCCGTCGGGTCGTGGAGCTTGGCGGGCTGCGTACCAAACATGTACGCAATCTCACGGATGTGGATGACAAGACGATCCGCAACTCGCAAGCACAAGGTATTCCCCTGGCGCAATACACCGCTAAGTGGACGCAAAAATTCCACGAGGATTGTGCAGCTCTCAACTGCCTCCCTCCCCACGTGGAGCCTAGTGCCGTTGCCCATATTTCCGAGCAGATCCTGCTCGTCCGGCGCCTCATGGATTCCGGTCACGCCTACCGCAGTGACGACGGTTCCGTTTACTTCCGCATCTCTTCCTACGCTGACTACGGCAAGCTGGCTCACCTCGATTCCCAAACCCTCGACCTCGGCAAGACTGCACAAACCCGTGCCGACACGGATGAATATGAAAAAGACAGCGTGGCGGACTTTGTCCTCTGGAAAGCTCGCCGCCCGGAGGATGGCGAGAATTTCTGGTCTTCTCCTTGGGGCGAGGGACGTCCGGGTTGGCACTTAGAGTGCTCCGCCATGAGTCACAAGTACCTCGGTGATTCCTTCGACCTGCACTCAGGCGGGGTGGATCTCATCTTCCCCCACCATGAAAACGAAATTGCTCAGAGCCGCTGTGGCTGTGGCGGCTCGTTCGCACGCCTCTGGTTCCACGTTACCCACCTCCTCGTGGACGGAGCGAAGATGAGCAAGAGCCTCGGGAATATGTACACGCTCGACGATCTCGCCAAGCTTGGTCACAGTCCCGCAGCGCTGCGCTATGTCCTGGCCGGAGCGTACTACCGCAGACCTCTTAACTTCACGCTCGCCGGTATGCGAGATGCTGCCATAGCCCTTCGACGTCTGCGGCGTTTCGACGACACCCTTGCCGGCCGTTGTCCCGCCCAGGCGGAACCCACTTACAGGGACCTTGTCAAAAATCCCCCGCAGCTTGGCTCTTTTCAACCCGCCTGGGACAGCCTGCAGGATGACCTCAACACCCCGGAGGCTCTGGGGCACGTCTTCAGCGCCCTTCATTCCATCAAACCCTCCGAACTCTCACCGGACGCCGCTGCCGCGACCCGACGAGCCTTCCGTTTTATCATTGAAGCGCTCGGACTTATCTTACCTCCGGACGATGAACAGCAATCCGTCGAGGTACCTCAAGAGATCCACGCTCTGGCGGAGGAACGCTGGGCTGCCCGACTTGCCAAGGATTGGCAGAAGGCGGATGCCCTGCGCTCCCGGCTCGCCGCACTCGGTTGGAGCATGAAAGATGGTCGTGACTCTTACCAACTCACCAAAAACTGACTCGCCCATGACCAAAGATTTTTCCCTCCTTGGCAAACACAGCGAATTCTTCCGCTCACCTGACGATGCAAAGCTGGAGACCTTTCCGAATCGTTCTCCTCAGCGTCCCTACGTGGTCACACTGGAGACAGAAGAATTCTCCTCACTCTGTCCCGTGACCGGTCAGCCGGATTCCTGCTCACTCTCTATTTCCTACTGTCCGGCGGACAGAGTCATCGAGACAAAAAGCCTCAAGTATTACCTCGTCTCCTTCCGTAACTATCCGGCCTTCAACGAGCAAGTCATCAACCGCATCTTGGACGATCTCGTCGCAGCCTCTCAGCCCCGCTGGATGCGGATAGTCGGCCGTTTTGGAGCCCGCGGCGGTATTCGCCTCACCACGACAGCCGAACACTGCCCCGAAAATCGTCCGTCTTGATTTTCCTTCCTTCCTGCTATGAAATGCATCGTGTTGCTCTCCGGCGGAGTCGACTCCTCCACGGCTCTCTCCTGGGCATACAAGGAGCACGAACTGATCGCAGCCATCTCCTTTGATTACGGCAGTAACCACGCCGAGCGCGAGCTCGCCTGCGCCCGTTTCCAAGCCTCTGCTCTCGGCGTTCCTCTGCACACCATCGACCTGCGTTCCCTCGCGCCCCATCTCTCCAGCTCGCTGCTCAGCGGAGCGGCTGCTATCCCTACCGGGGATTACGATGAGTCCAATATGCGTTCCACCGTCGTCCCGTTCCGCAACGGCATCTTCCTCGCCATCGCTGCAGGAGTCGCGGAAAGCGCCGGTGCCCACTCACTTGTCATTGCCGCTCACTCAGGGGATCACGCTATCTACCCCGACTGCCGGGAACCCTTCATGGCTGCCATGGCAGAAGCTATCCGTCTTGGCTCCTATGCCCAACTGCAGATCCTACGTCCCTTTATCGGCATGAATAAAGCGCAAATCGTCTCGCTCGGTGCCCATCTCGGCGTCGATTTTGCACACACGTATTCCTGCTACTGCGGCGGAGAAAAACACTGCGGGAGCTGTGCCACCTGTAGAGAACGACGTGCTGCTTTCGTCTCAGCCGGAGTGCCTGATCCTACTATTTACTCTGCCTCCTAACCCACGGATATTTCCTCCGCTCTCCATACAGCCATGCCCAGTGCCTACATCAAAACCTACGGCTGCCAGATGAATGAACGCGACTCCGAACAAGTCGCTGCCATGTTCCTCGCAGGCGGCTACAAACTCGTAGATGATCCCAAGCATGCCGACGTTGTACTCATCAACACGTGCTCTGTGCGTGAGAAAGCCGAGCTCAAGGCACTTGGCAAGATGGGGCTGCTTTGCGCTGCCTCGGTGAGCCGTCCCTGGGTTGTCTTCGGCTTTATGGGGTGCATGAGCGAGAGCCGCGGCAAGGAGCTTTTCCGCGAGATTCCACGTCTCGATGTCGTTACCGGCACACACCGCTTCCATCGCGTTTTCTCTCTTTGCGATTCTCTCTTGCGCGATCGGCTGAACAACCCTCCCGTTGTCCCCCTTCGCCGCGGAGCACACATCTGCGAAGTACAACCGGATGAACAAGCGCACAACTTCATCCGCGACCACCTGCCTATGCGCACCTCCTGCTCCGCTTTCGTCTCTATCATGCAAGGCTGCGAGATGCGCTGCTCCTACTGCATTGTTCCTTCCACCCGAGGAGTGGAACGCTCCCGTCCCGCCGCCGACATCATCGCTGAGATTCGTGAACTTGTTGCCAACGGGGTCAAGGAAGTAACCCTTCTCGGGCAGATCGTTAATCGTTACGGTAAAGATGAGCCTCCCGTCAACGGACGCAGCTCCTTTGTACGCCTTCTGGAAGCCGTGCACGAAATTGACGGTCTCGAACGCATCCGGTTCACCTCCCCACACCCCATCGGCTTTCGCGAGGATCTCGTGCGCGCCTTCTCCTACCTTCCCAAACTCTGCAGCCATATCCACTTCCCCATGCAGAGCGGCAGTGACCGTATTCTTCAACTCATGCGCCGCCCCTATAAGCAAGCCAAGTACCTCGCTCTCTGCGATGCCATGCGTAACGCCCGCCCGGATCTCGCCATCACGACAGACATTATTGTCGGGTTCCCGGGAGAAACGGAGGAGGATTACCTGCTCACCAAACAAGCGGTCGAACGCGTGCAATTCGACAATGCTTTCATTTTCCAATACTCCCCGCGCCGCGGCACTCCCGCTGCCGAAATGCCGAATCAAATATGCCTCCGCGAAAAGGAAGCTCGTAACCACGATCTCCTCGACACCGTCAATCGCATCGCCATCGCCCGTAATGCCGCCCTCGTCGGCACCCGCCAAACCATCCTCGTCGAAGGTCCCAGCAAAACCAACCCCACCCGACTCCAAGGACGAACTTCCCAAAATAAACCCGTCATCATCGAACAAGGCTCCGCCCGTGCCGGTGACCTCGTTCCCGTCCTCATCTCCGAATCCTCCGGCTTCACCCTCTACGCGGGGCAAACGTATTAGAAATGCATTTGCCTATTTACGATTTACGATTTTTGATAATATGCGCTTTGCGCATATTTTTTTGAATCATCAACGTGTCCGGGTGAGTTCTCTGGATCCGTCATCATGATGACCGTTTGTTGTCATGATTTTTG
>CANPXA010000133.1 GCA_947585525.1 uncultured Akkermansia sp.
CCATACGCCTGCACCGTGGATTGGAGATAGGTGCGGTATTGAACGGCGGCAGCCTCATGGCGGTAGAGGGAGTGTCCTTCCGCAATATGCTCCGCCTGATCTTTGTTGATCTGAACGGCCAGGACGGGGAGAGGGAAAACTCCATCCTTTCGCAGCAACACATTGGAAGAATATGCCTTGGACAATGCCAGTCCGCCTACAAAGAGACCGAAAAGAAGGACGACTGCGCCGTAAAAATCCCACGGGCGGCATCCGACCCCGACCCCTTTAAAGAACATGACGGTGCGGCGAAAGGCGCCCCACAGGATGACCGCCATGAAGACGGGGATGAACGAGAGAGCGGCGGTACCCACGAACTCCGCCCATTGTACGAAAGAGAGACCATCGTAGAGAGCCATGCCGAGGCTGTTCCAACTGAAACCGAGGGTACCGTGGGCACGCAGCCACTCGATGCAAGCCCAGAGGGCGCCACATCCCACAGCGCAGCGGACGGTGGAGAACAAATCACGTGTGGCCCAGGCATCCCAGAGGGCACGCACTTGCTCGCGCGACATCTCCGGCAGCGGTTCGGGAGCCGGTTCCAGTCGAGGGCGCAGCAACCAACCTGCCGCCAGAGCCCACAGCCCCGGCAGGCAAGCATACAACGCCATCAACGGGAAAAAGGCCACGCTCAAAAACAGAGCCTGCGGTATCCCAAACACGTAGCCCACCTCATGGATCCACCAAAAACTCACTGAATACCACCCCATTCCGTACAGCCAACCCAGTGCAAATAAACGCTTGCGACTCTTTTCACCGCGCCACAACACCGTGAGCAACGGCAGAAGAGCCACCCATACCAGCCCTCCCCAATCGTACGGAGGAAACGCGAAAGCCATCACGACCCCGCTCAGCAAAACAACAACCGATTCATGGACGATGGACGATGGACGATGGACGATGTGGGGAATTCGTGCGCTATCGCGCGGGAGTTGCGAAGGAGCTTTGGACGAGGGCTTCAGCAGGTCCGGCTGTTTCGTATGGGTGCTGCTGGGCATGGCTCATTTTCACCTGTTTTTTCCTATCATGCAACAAAAAAAGGATTGCATTCATCAAAAAAATCAGGAACAATAACGCGGGGTTAGACAAACCCCCACACACATTATGGCAGATATCGACGAAAAAAATGAAAAGAACGTACCCGGCAAGTTCTATGTGGACAGCAATTGCATCGATTGCGACCTTTGCCGCGAAACGGCGCCCGATTTCTTTGTTCGTGACGATGATGAGGGAGTCTCCTACGTCTGCAAGCAACCCGCCTCTGACGAGGAAGTAGCCAAGTGCACCGAGGCTATGGAGGGATGTCCCGTCCAAGCCATCGGCGACGACGGCGAGTAAAGAGGGGGTCGGCATCATTGACTCGTCGGTGCCTTGTCGTGGCACCGACGAGTCAATTTGCAATTTTACTCCATGGAGACTGCGAACGGGGCGACTTTGTGTACTTTTCCGCCTTCCGTTTCGTGTGGGTTGCTTTTTCCGTTCAGTCTCGCCTGAAAAAACGGCTTTCGGCAATGTAATCAGGAGCATTCGTTGTATGCGTGAATCTCGTCCAAAATTCCAACGAGAAGGGAAGGAAAAACCGGGTCGGCAAGGAGGGCGCGCTCTCTCTGCCACGCCGCGAGCGTCTCGCTCGAAAAAACGCTACACGATGCAACTCTATCCGGATGGCTCCCTCCGACCCGTGGCCACGAGCACGCGCGGAGAGGGAGAGCACCGACAGGCTCTGGCCGACCTGTATGGAGATCTTCCCCTTCCCTCTACGGGAGGAGGAGTTCGCAGCATCCGCTCCATCCTGTCAGAGGTGGACTTGGGCATCACCGGAGAGAATCTGGCGCCGGAGTTACTCAACCAAGCGTGGGCTTCTGCCGTCGGTGAATTTGTGTCCACTCAGGCCCACCTGATATCCCTCAGCAACGGCACTGCTGTGGTGCATGCCGCCCACCCTGCCGTGCGTTTTGAATTGCAACGCCAAAACCGGCGCCTCATCGCTGCCCTCAATTCCTTTCTCGGCGAGGGGTGCGTCCATAAAGTACACTTTCAATAGCGCCCCCGCCCCTCCGGCTCAGGCGCGTCTGACAGGCGATTCCCGTCGGATGGCTCGACGGAGGTAGAGAGTGACGACAGCGGAAGTTATCGCCAACGCGGCGCACTGCATTTGCGGGCTCATCCCCGCTGCACGCATTCCGCCCTGCACCAAAACAGCGCCTATTCCCAGAGCGCAATCCACCAAATTTCCGGCGGCGATCACATCTCCGCGTTTGTCGTCATCCGCATGATCCTGCAGCAGAGCATTGAGTGGCACCAGGTACCCTGCCGCAGAAAAGCCGGCGCACATAAGTGCGGCATAAAAAGCGATAGCACCGTAGGGCAGAAAAACGAGAGCCAGACAGGAGAGAGTCATTCCCACCCCACCTATCAGAGTGAGGCTCGTATTGATCCGTTTGCCGCAGAGAACGGAAGTCAGCGCGCCGCCGAGAACCGATCCGCCGCTGATCCAGGCAATGAGCAGAGCGGAATCCCTTTGCTGTCCGAGAACCTGCATGAAAT
This sequence comes from uncultured Akkermansia sp., assembly GCA_947585525.1. GTDB lineage: Bacteria > Verrucomicrobiota > Verrucomicrobiia > Verrucomicrobiales > Akkermansiaceae > Akkermansia. The sequence continues at coordinate 2,587 of CANPXA010000133.1, forward strand.
GGGCCCCCTGCCCCGAGTCACCCTGGGCATCCTGTGCCATCTGGAGAGCGATCAGCATCATGGCACCGGCAATGAACCAGAAATAGCCAATGCCCACCTCACTGTAGCGCAGCACGCGGTCATTCCAGAGCAGGCGTAACTGAGAGAGGTGTTCCCACAGGAGGCTCCAACGAAAGGGTTCCTTTCCCTCGGGTTTGTAGGTCGGCAGGCAGAGGCTGAGGATGTACACCCCTACCGCAGCGACGGTACACACCACGCAGGGCCAAGCGGCGGCCTCCCAGCCGGAGTCCTCGCCGAGACGAGCCAACAAGGCATAGACAATGCCCAACGCGGCAATCTGTCCCACCAGCAACATGAGCATGGAACTGATCTCCAGAATCCCGCTGGCAAAGCCGATGTGGCGCGTGCCCACCATATCCTTCACGAGTCCTTTCTTGGCGGGACTGAAGAACATGGCCTGAACACAAAAGACAGTGAAACTTCCGACCGCCAAGCTCAAGTTATGCAAAAATAAACCAATGCACATACCCGTCAGGGCAACCACCTGTAACAACACCATCTGTTGCAGAAGCCGAGTGCGGCAGTACCGATCGGCCCACCATCCGCCGAGCGGCGAAAAAAGCACGAACGGCAGAACGATCAACACGGAAAGAGGGTACTGCAACGCCGTGCCCATCCATATCCCCAGCGCTATGAGTAAAAATTGAACTCCTTTTTCATTCAGCGAGTTCATCGACTGAATGACAACCAAACTCCAAAAAGCTCCCCACCGCACTTTTTCGTCGCGCTGCTGCATCGTTTTCCCAGCTGCTTTTGAACCCGACAATCAGCGGGCTGACTGACACTCCGGCCGCGATTCGAACGCGGGACCCCAAGCTTAGAAGGCTCGTGCTCTATCCAACTGAGCTACCGGAGCAACTCGCGCAGATGGTACCAGCTACCTTCTCAAATTGCAAGTCTCAAAGACAGGGACGATGGAGGATGGACCATGTATGCACTTGAAAATGAGTGCAATAGTGAGACGAATTTTGTATTTACGATTTGATTTTAGCACGCCGGAGGCGCGGAGATGCGGAGCAAAAGAAAGGCGGAATTCTAGGAACAGTGCGGAGCCCTGATTTGAAAGGCATGTGTTCACGCGATGCGATCTTGTTTGGCTTTGCGACGGCGTGCGAGGAGGACGCAGATATGAATGCTTTGGGGGAGAACGAAGTTCCGGCTTGACACATTGGGGTGGGACGTAGTAAAAGGGGGAGAACGCCTATGAATATTCGACATCAATTCACGCCGGAACTGGATCCGCACTTCGTGGCTCCCGTACTTTGGAACAAAGCTTTCGAGGAAAAAGTGGCAGCGTCGGACAGCCACACCATCGACATAGCGTTGACGCGCAAGGATGGCACCTGTTTCCGTTGGAGTGCGAAACTGCTTCCTGCGGGGGAGGAAAATGAGAAACTGAACAACCGCTACGTCGAAAGGATTGTGAAGTTCCTGCTCTGGATGAAGGGAGGGTGTACCATCATGGTGGCCGGGGACGACAAGGTGGCGGATATGTTGGCAGCCACTTACTGCAAGGGAGGGGCACGTGAATTCGACTGGGATTTCATCGGCAAGCTCATCTATGACCAACCCATCGAAGTAGTGAAGGTGTCGAGTGCGGCTGATCTTCCGGCGGAGCACATGACCTCCATTGCTCTTGGACGCAATCTGGACGGCTACCGCATCGGCTTTGACCTCGGAGGCTCGGATCGCAAGGCAGCTGCTGTTGTGAATGGTGAGGTGGTGTACTCCGAAGAAGTAGTGTGGAATCCCTACCACGAAAAGGATCCCAATTATCATTTGGAGGGAGTTGATGACTCCCTGCTGCGCGTCGCCAAGCACTTGCCGCAGGTGGATGCCATCGGCGGATCAGCCGCAGGCGTCTATGTGAACAACGAGCCGCGCGTAGCCTCTCTCTTCCGCGGGATTGCGTCGGATGATTTCCGCGACGTGATACGTCCGATGTTCCACACGCTGCAGAAGCGCTGGAGCGAGAGGATGGGGAAGGATGTACCCTTTGAGGTGGTGAACGACGGGGAGGTGACGGCACTTGCCGGGGCCATGGGGATGAACGACGACGCCGTGCTGGGAATAGCCATGGGCACTTCACTCGCCTCCGGGTATGTGGATCCGGAAGGACACATCATGCCGTGGCTCAACGAGCTCGCCTTCGTTCCGGTCGATTATCAAGAAGACGGCGGCGTGGACGAGTGGTCCAAGGACAAAGGAGTGGGCGCTATGTACTTCTCGCAGCAGGCGGTAGCGCGCCTCGCTCCGCGTGCCGGGTTTGACTTTGGAGATATGCCCTTCCCGGAGCAACTCAAGAAAGTGCAGGCTGCCATGGCGGAGGGAGATGAGCGCGCTCGCAAAATCTACGAGACCATCGGCGTTGAATTTGGCTACTCCGTTGCATTCTTCTCCCGCTTCTATTCCGTGCGCAACCTCCTCTTCCTCGGACGCGTAGCAACCGGAGAGGGAGGACAAATCATCATCGACAAAGCCAACGAGGTGCTGCACGCCGAGTTCCCGGAACTCAGCATCAACCTCTGTGTGCCGGATGAGCGAACCAAACGCCATGGACAGGCTGTAGCTGCTGCTTCCTTGCCTCGACTGTGACATCGCCCCTCCTCTCGCCGTAGCAGATGGCCAAGGGAAAAGAGATTTGGATCTGCCCTCGCTGCAA
>CANPXA010000134.1 GCA_947585525.1 uncultured Akkermansia sp.
TGCACGGGGCCGTCGGACGCTTTGCCTCCCCGCGCCGCCGGCGCGCTAACATCCAATTCGTAATTCGTAATTCGTAATTCGTAAATAGGCAAACGCTCCTCGTTTGCCCCTTGCTAACTTGGACGGGACGTGGTATGGTAAAGGCATGAAGATCGCGATACTGGGAGCGGGTGCATTGGGATGCTATTACGGGGCACGTCTGGAAGAAGCAGGAAACGATGTGTGCTACATCATGCGCTCCGCCTGTCGGCAGGTTCAGGAAAATGGATTGCACATCCACAGCGTGCACGGCGACATTGAGCTGCCGCAGGTCAAAGCCGTGCGTTCTCCGGAAGAGTGCGGGAAGGTTGATCTCGTGGTGGTCGCGTGGAAGACGTGTTGCAATGAAGGATTCGCTCAGGCTCTGCCTCCTCTCGTGGGGGAACGCACGCGAGTGGTCACCCTGCAAAACGGTATGGGCAACGCCGAGCAAATCGGCGAGGTCGTGCCGCCGGAGCGCGTATTCACCGGACTCTGTTTCGTATGCTGCATGGTCAAAGAACCCGGGGTCATCACGCACTTGGAAGGCGGCGATATTCAGTTTGCACCCCTGTTGCCCACAGAGGAAGGTTTGGTCGGAGCTCGGGAGTTGGCGGCTCTCTTTGCCGCCGCACGCATCAAGACGAGCGCCTTCCTTCACACGGAGCAAATCCTCTGGTGCAAATTGACGTGGAATATTCCGTTCAACGGTCTTTGCCTTGCTCACGGCGGCATCAACGTCGAAGAACTCTTCCGTATGCCCGCCGAAGTCGAACGCGCCCGCGGCATCATCGAGGAAGTCTGTCTGGCGGCGAAGATGCGGGGCTACCCGCTGGATCCCGATATCGTCGATTACCAAATGCGACGTACAGCGGTCATGGGTCCCTTCACCCCCAGCAGCGCCGTCGATTACAACCTGGGACGCCCCGTGGAATATGAAGCCATCTGGGGGAATCCTCTGCGCCGCGCCCGAGCCGTGAATGCCCCCATCCCCCTCTGGGAGCAACTCTGCCGCGAGATTCGCGCCCGCCTCGGGATGCCCGACTGACCACATCTTATCTCTCCCCGCATATGCTCAGGCGTCGTCTCATCGTGACCTGCTTCCGCTACGCATCGGGCATCCTCTTGCTCGCGCTCGGGGGAGCGGGTATTCTGCACCTCCTCGGTGAAGATGTCCGACATGTGGAAAAAGAGGCGGGTCTGTACAACGGCGTAACGCTGGCCGGCAGCGGCAGGGACGCCCTCGCCGAGCATCTCTCCTTTTTCATGCTCGGCGGTCTGAGCAGTCTCGCCGCTGAAATCATGGTGCTGGATGCAACCAGCGCATGGATTGAACGCGACTGGACACGCGTCGAGCAACGCTGGAATGCCGCCACGACCCTCAATCCGCGCCGCCCCAACTACTGGATCAACGCCGCGCGCGACATGGCCGTGAACGCTGCGGCTCACGCGGCCAACGACTCTTCTCTCACGGAACGTGAACGGACTCTGCGTTCACGCTCCTTTTTCCATCGCGGTGAAAAATTTTTGGAAGACGGAGCCCTGCACCATCCAACGTCTGCCCTCATTCGCGTGAGTCAAGGCGATATGTACGCCGATCTCAACCGTTTCCCCAACTTCGGCAAAGCTGCGGAGGCCTACGGAGAAGCCGTGCGTCTCGGCGCCGCTCCCCTCTACCGACGCCAGGAATTCTACAACCTTTGCCGCATCCGTGGACGCGAACAAGAGGCATGGGAGCTCGGCCGCGCCCTCTACGATTCCCCTTCTCAGCGTCTTCCCTCCCTCCTCTGCCTTCTCTTCGTCCTCCAGAACCAAATTGACGTACCTCCCCGGCAACGACTCTCCGTGGAACAACTCTTCGGTTCACCCGAAAAAGCCCGACGCGAACTTTCGCGCTTCGAGCACAACTCCCTCCGTTTCCCTGTTTATGGGATCAAAGACTTCCTCCGGAAGCAGCAGCCCAGGGCAGCCGCATTAGAAAATGCGGTTGCTATGTACGATGTACGATGTACGATGTACGATGTACGATTTATTAATAATGTGCGCGTTGCGCAATTTTTTTGAATCATCAACGTGTGCGGATGAGTTCGCTAGATCCGTCACCATGATGACCGTTTGATGCCACGATTTTCGATATGCATCAACAATGGTATCAATTCATAAGAGTATTCTCTCCGTTGTTTCACTTTTCTCAAACGCGTTTGCCCTGAGCCGCAGCCCTAGTTTAAGCGCGCGGGTGGGCGCTGCGATAGACTTCCTTCATGCGCGTTTTGGTGACGTGCGTGTAGATTTGAGTGGTGGAGAGGGAGGCATGACCGAGGAGCTCCTGAACGGCACGCAGATCCGCCCCGGCATCAAGGAGGTGAGTCGCGAAGGTGTGGCGCAACTTGTGCGGTGAGATGTGGAGGGGTATATCGGAGTACCGGAGATATTTTTCCAGCATGAGCTGGATGCTCCGCCCGGTGAGCCTCCGCCCCAGGCGACTGATAAACAGGGGAGAAATTCCGGAGATGCCTGCCATTTCGCGGTATGTGCGCACCGCTTCGCGCGCGTAGTCCCCCACCGGGATGAGCCGCACCTTGCGTCCCTTGCCGACAACGCGTATGCACTCATCCCCCTCCTGCAGGGCATTGGCATTGAGACTCACCAACTCACTCAAACGCATCCCGCAGGAATAGAAAAGCTCGAGAATAGCGGCATCCCGATAGGGCAACCACGGAGGACTCTTCTTGTCCACGGGGAGTCGGAAGGGCATACCGAGCAACTCCTCCATCTGTTTGATGTTGAGGTGCACCGGCAGAGGATGGCGAGCTTTGGGCAATGTGACGTCCGCCAGCGGGCTCGTTGGCACCTGTCCGTAGCGCACAAGGTAGTTGTAGAATGAGCGCAGAGCAGCAAAGCGCAGACGTATGGTGGAGGACTTGAGCTGATCCTGCATGGCCTGGTAGAGCCAGCTGCGGAAATTCTGCGCTCCGCAAGCCGACCAGGACTCGAAGTCCTGGCCCATCCATTCGCGGAATTGCGTGAGGGAGCGAGAGTAGGCTTCAAGTGTGAGCGGGGAAGCATTGCGCTCCGCCTTCATGTAACGCAGGAAGGCATCCACAAGCTCATCCCCACGCTGCTTGTCTTCCGGCAGCTGCGGTTGAGAAGCTGGCGTTTTCTTCTTCATCGCGTGTGCTCCTGCCGACGCGTATGACCCCGCCGCACCGTTGCTTAAAAGCTCCAGCGCGCGGCAGTCTGGAACGACCATCCGTTGTAGCAATCCGCCCCATCGTTGCGAGCCGTCGTGTACTCAATGCCGAACATGAGCTTCGCCGCGTTCTTGTCCTTGGCGGAAAGATAGAGGTTCGCCCCGAGGTAGAAGGCATGGATGCTGTCCACCCAGGAGGCGGCCGTGGTCTGTGTGCAGATGTAGCGATCCGACGCCAGTTTGCAGGCGCCGTGTCCGGTCATGCCGGTGTAACGCAGCACGAGGTCCACATGCGGTGTGAGCGAGAAGATGGGCTGAAGCTCGAGACCGATGTTGTTCGTTCCTTTGCCGGTTTCCTGCTCAAAAGCGGAGACGAGGTTGGACTGGAAGAGGAAGCGATGGCGCTTGTACTCGTAGCCGAGGGAGACCGCATCCTGGAAACCGAGACCGAAGTAGTTGGCGCCGGGCTTGTGCTTGCCGTGGTACGCATTGTCGAAGTCGTGCATATACTGAGCAGAGAGTTCGTGGTAACCGCTCTCCGTGACGTGGAACTTGTGCGCCGCGCCGAAAATGGCGAAGCAGCGATCCTCCCACCCGAACTCGCCTTTGAAGCCGCGCCCGTTGTGGTAATTGTCCGTGTTCGTCACGCTTTTGGTGGCGCTCGCACGATCATTGGCCATCAGCTGCAGGTAGATCTTGTTTTGCTTGTCGGGAGCGTAGGTCACGTCGATTCCCCAGTTGGAATCCTGCGCGAATTGGTTGGAAATGAGCGAGCGCTCGATGCAATAAATCGTGGAGCTCGGCATGGAGTAGTCCAGCGTGAAGAGGGACTTGATCTTGCCCACCTGAACGCTGAGCCCCTTCACGGAAGAAAAGTTCTTCTTCACCCAGAGCTCGAAAAGACTCGTGTAGGTGAAGTTCCGCTTGGTAAACCCATTGGCGTAGGTCTCGCGCTCCGGCAGGCCACCCAGTCGCACCCAGGTGCGGAAGGTGAAATCGCCCTTGAAGTCAGCGGTGACACCGAGCCATGAGCGACGGAACTCCTGATTCACCGGCGAGGCTCCCTTTTTGAGGTGCAGCCCGTTGCTGCCGTTGGGCTGTACGGCAGCCACCTGAAATTGCTCGAGCCAGGAAAACTTGACCTTACGGACAAAGCTATCCTTGTTCTCATACACCACCAGTGCCTTCTTCACGTCGGAAACCAGGGCATCTGCCTTCTCCGTGAATGTCGCGCCCAGAGCCTGGGTGCTGAGCAAGAGAGAGCCTACGGCAAAAAAAGCTGTCCTTTTCATCGTCGATTGTCGGTGCGGTGGAATCTCAATGCAGCTTGGAAAGGAGGGTCTTTTGGTCCAGAATGCTCATGTAGGGCCGGTACTCAATGCCTGCCTCCATGATGTAGAGCGTGAGCAGCCTCTTGACCACGCTGAGCAGTTTCTCCGGTTCCCATGGTTTGTCCACGTAGTTATCCACCTGCCCCTCATTGATGGCGTTGATGGTGTCCGCGTGCGTCGCCTGCCCCGTGAGCAACATCTTCTTCGTGTGCCGGAATCGACGATCGTTCGCTATCTTCGCCAGCAGGTCCGTCCCGGTCTCTCCGGGCATGACCTGGTCGGAGATGACAACGGCAACGTGATTGCCTTCAGAGTCGATCTGGTCGAGCAAGCGCATGCAGTCTGCCGTGCCGGAGGCATCCTCCAGACGTACAAGCGGGGTGAGCGGACGCAGGTCGCGCAACACGGAGTCCAGCACCTCGGGCTGGTCGTCCACACAGATGATATTAATCGTTTCCATGGATTTGAGTGGTGGGTAGGTTAATAGTGAATGAAGTGAGTTGATGATTGCTGTGAAGTTCGATGGTGCCGTTGTAGCTGTCCACGAGGCGGCGAACGATGGAGAGCCCAAGACCGAGCCCGAAGTCGAGACCTTTTTTCTTCGTGGTAAAGCTGGGCTGGAATATCTTTTCGCGGAGGTCCTCCGGTATCTCGGGACCGTTGTTGGAAATGGTGACGGCAACGTAGTCGGTGGGGAGCAGCTCCAGCCCCTCGGCGTGCAAGGGCGTGGTCCGGATGGTGATGGTGGGTTCGGGGGTGCCATCC
>CANPXA010000135.1 GCA_947585525.1 uncultured Akkermansia sp.
ATCACCTGCTCCCACTCCTTCTGCTTCACGAGACGCTGCATCTTGTTGAGCGCCACCATGTTCCTTCCGCCCGCATCCACCTTGGCGCTGTCCACCATTCCTTCAATCTTGGTGGCCGTCGCGTCATCCCCCGTGGCTCGACAGAACTGGGCGTACTGGATGCGGTTCGTATCCAAGAGATCCTTCCACTGGTCTCCTTGCTTCTGTCGCAGCTTGGGATAGCGATCCAACAGGATCTTGTAGCCCGCCTTGGCCAGACGGCTGGAGCCCATCTGGGCGGCGCTGTTCGCCTGCGCCAGAATCGCATAACCTTCCAAGGGCGTTTTGTCGTCCAGGAGCTTCTGGTACTGCTTGGTAAGAATCTTGGCGTTCGTCCCGTTGTAGCTGGTGCCCATCTGCTTGTCCGGAAGAGGGTTCGGGAAGTCTCCCACCATGGCGCTCACTCCTTCAAGCGCGTGCAGGATCTCCGCCGTATCCGGTATCAACCCCGTGAGACTCATCACGGTGCGAGCCGCCGCCTGAGCCTGCTTCAAATCGCCGGCGCGCAGAGCCTCTTCCTCAATCTTGCCGGTCTTGACGGAGAAGTTGAAGAAGTTGCCGCTGTACGGCGCCATGCGATCCGGAGACAGATGCAAGCTGTCCGGATTGCTCTCCACGAGCTTGCTGCCCCATTCAATAAAGTCCGGGTGCTGCAACGCGACCTGCATCACGGTGTTCACCCCCTGCATCACCATCTCGTCCGGCAAGGTGGATTTAGCCTTCCTCCCCTTCTCCAGATACTCTCCCGCCTTCTCAAAATTCGGTGTCGCCTTCAGCAAGTTCGCCTGCAAAAGCAAAAAACATACCTTCCCGTCCAGCTGCCATCCAAGCTCTTTCTTGGATACCTGCTTTCCCTCGTAAAGTTTCAGGTACTTCTCCAACAGAGGAATGCACTCCTCATATTTTGCCGGATCCCCGGGCTTCCCCGGCATCCCCGCAGCCTGCTTGTACCTCAGGGATCCCATCTGGAACAACGAGGCTGTCAACAACGGCGCATACCCCTCCTCTTCCCAGCCGGGAAGCATCTTCGACTTTTCGATCATCGCCTTGTCCTTGTACTTCTCATCATCATTGAGTGACTTGAATGTGTCGTACGCCTGATCGATTTGCCCCATGTCAGTCAGCGTTTCCCCTTTCTGCCATATAAAGAACGGGGCAAAGAAGGCAAACTGCTTGCCCACCCGTGAGGTCGGGTTCCCGTACGCCGCCAGCACCTTGTCAATGCGCGTCAAGGCATCCTGCCCCTTCTTCGCCGCGCGCAGAGCCAATACAGTCTTGTACTCCGCCGCAGGATCCTGTGCCTGACTCACCAAAGGCGCCCCCGCCACCGTGAGCGCCAACACAGCTGCAAATGATGTATACGTTTTCATATGAGAAAGAGAAAAAGTTGAGTGATGAAAAAGTCTGTTGGTAAATGGACGTTTGAGATGTCGTTTGGTGAAAAAACAGAGGGAGCCGGAGTATGTCTCCTCTACTCAACTCCCCCTGTGCATACGGGTTTCTCGCTGCCGGTTGGTTCCTCCGTCGATATCAGTTGCCGTCTGCCTCAGCTGTGCTGATGCCCACAGAATGAATCCCCGCCTTGGCCAATGCTGCCATCACATCCACTATCCTCTGGTGCGGCGTGCTCCCCGCTCCCACCAGCATCACGATCGGCTCCGCTTGCGCAGACTCTGCCAGTTCCCGGTGCGTCGTCAGCTGCTCCACGAGCTGATCCAGCTCGCGCTGGGAACGGTACTCGTCCGTCCCCGGTTCCAAATCCGGGTTGTAAGCCTCGCCCACGGAGATGTCTCCGTTCCACGTGACGCTTCCATCGCCGCTGATGACGATGCGTCCCGGGTCCACCGGAGGCTTCTTCGATGAGGCTGACTGCTGGGAGGACGGTATGGATATATCCAACTTCTTTTCGCTCACAAGCGATGTCGCCACCAGGAAGTAGATGAGCAGGAGAAAGCAGCAGTCGATCATCGACGAGATGTTCATCTCGGGATCTTCCTGCTCCTCCGTCTGTATTTTCTTATGTCTTGCCATGGTCTTCTTAAAGGGATTATTTGGACGGCAGTGTACCGAACACGATGTTGTTAACTCCGGCTGCAGCTGCACTGCGAATAGCCGCTGCAGAACGTTCCCACGGAGCGGACATATCTCCGCGCAGGTAAAGGCGTATCATGCCCTCCTCGATGTTTCTGCTCTTCATGAGCTCCTTCTGCTTCTTGATGAAGTCGGTGAGATCCTGGAGCTGACCGGCGTTGTACCCGACGTTGTTGCCGTTCACGTCCGACACTCCGTAGAGGGTTCCGGCAGGAAAGTTCTTGTTGTACTTTTCCAGCGCCTTTGCGTCCATCTTCTCGGCATCCGCGAACACGTTGACCACGATACAACCATTCGCGTCCTTGAGCTCCGAACACGACACCGCGCTCGGCATCTTCACGCTCGGATCCTTCGACACCGTGATGGCGGTCGCGTTCACAACGAAAAAGATCAGCAACAGGAAACAGCAGTCGATCATGGGCGACATATTGACGTCGCCCTTCACTTCATCATTCGCCCTCGCATTCTTCTTTCCCATATCGTATCGTTTTTGGATTGATTGGAATTACTCGTTGGCGTCTCTCAGCGACGGGGCTCGCTTCCCGCTCTCGCGGCCACGGCTCACCCCGCCCCCGATTCCTCAACCCGCGCCCGGCTCACGCCTGCGCCTCTGCCTCGTCATCCCCGGCGAGTCCCTCGGGAATACGAGCCAGCTGTGCCTCCGCGTTGATGACGTTGATGGATGTGTTCACCATCTCCTCAATCGTGTTCACGCAGTCAGCTTCCAGCGCCTGTGCGTGCTTCTTGAGGAAGAAGAAGCCGGGTATGGCGATAATGGAGATGATCAGACCCCAGAAGGTGGTGAGCAGAGCCACGGAAATGGATCCTGCCAACTGCGTGGGATCAGCCTGTCCGGATTCTGCCAAGATGGCGAAAGCTCCCACCATGCCTTGCACCGTTCCGAACAGTCCGATGGACGGCGCTATCGATCCGCAAAGTGCCAGCATATCCACATACTTCATCGTCTGTGGTCTCTCATTGGCCGTGAAGTCAGCAATGGCGTCCTCGATTCCGTCCTTACCGAGATCATCCGGTCGATTGGCATCAATGTTGGGCAGAGCATACGCAACCAAGCGTCCCAGGAAAGTGGGGCTCGTGGTGGCAAGCTGAATGGCTGACTGCACCCGGCACTCTGTCATCAGAGCAAGCATCTGCGAACGCAGCTCCTCCGGACAGAATTTCTCCTTCGTAAGCGCCATCATACAAAATACCAGCAGAAACAACGTGACCGCCAGCAACGCCACAAGCGGTATCATGGTCCAACCACCATCGATAACCCACTTGTCCAACATCGTCTTCTGAGTAGCCGCCGCTCCGTCTCCGCCCTCCTGCGCAAATGCCAAAGGCATCGTGTAGAGAGCTGCCATCCCGAAGAGAAGAACACGGAACCCAACGCGAGTAATGATCGTTTTCATAGTAGTAAAACTAATGTCTGTGCAGAATTGACAAGTTCCTATTTAACCGAATTTTTTCGATATGGCAAGAAAGATTTGCATCCTTTTCGTATTTTTTAGAGAAAAAAGAAGGGAGAAAAATAAGAACAAAAAAAAGAACCGATGCCAAATGCATCGGTCCCCGACAAGAATACATCACACCCCACCTGCGGCGGACGTTCTGCGCCCCCCGCCTCTGCCTCACTCCTCCTTACTTGCCCTTCTGGGTGAACACCTTCACCGGCTCTACGTACGGAGCCGCCGGCACATCCTTCACCAAGTTCTTCGGCATAGGACGCAGTCCCGGCGCCGGCTGCGACTGGCAGCAGCACGAGCTGAGAGCAACAGAGGCTATGAGAACTGATACGAGAGTAACTGCTTTCATGGTGTAAAAAGATTTCCTCGCCCCTATTCAACCACACTGAAATGATGGAGTCAACACAGAAATTGCTCATTTCTTCATTTTTTTCCACACCCGCCCCCCCCCCTTTTGCCCACATCCGTCCCAAGAAAAACGCGATCTCAACAGGCGGTCATCAGTGAGCGATGCAACATAACTCATTGGTTATGTACGATGGACGATGAATTGGTCGTCTCCTCCGCTTTCTAACTAATCATCACGTTCGTTTCCAAAATTCCGCTCCGCTATCGCTTCGCTCATCCCCGCGCGCAGCGCGCGAACTTTCCAAATCGTAATTCGTAATTCGTAATTCGTAATTCGTAATTCGTAATTCGTAATTCGTAATTCGTAATTCGTAAATGAGCGACTCCGTCGCTCAGGGCTAGGTACATCTCATGAACATACCTAGCCCCATGGAGGCGAGGGGAGTTGAACCCCTGTCCTGGACACTTTTGACGCAAGCATCTCCATGTTCAGGCGCAGATGATGCATGGGCCTCGGGTTAGCTCTGCGCCGGCCTTCCCTCGGCTGTAAACCTGTGGTGAGATGATGCGGGGCGGTTCCCCCCGCCGCATATCTGCCCGCTAATTCGAAGATCCTTGCACCCTAGTGGGCGTCAGGCACAGGATCCGGCGCGTGTGTCACGCAGCCATGGCGTATTCGTTCTCAGAATAGGCACTTAATGTTTGAGCGGCTTTTTTAGGAGGCCAGCCGTTCAACCTCCACATGCAGCTGACGCCTCGAATGTTCAGTCGATTCCGGGACGCCCCCATACAAAGACCGGAAACGGCGGTCAGCCTCAAGGAGCCTAACCACCGCATCCACACGCCCGTAGGGATTCGAACCCCAAACCTTCTGATCCGTAGTCAGATGCTCTATCCAATTGAGCTACGGGCGCTTAACACACCCATTGCGCAGCGAGCTGCGCTCTGAGTGCCGCTCAGTATAGCACTCTGCTCTCCCTTGTCAATCATTTTTTCGTAAAAAAGTGATAAGAATTCACCTTCGAGTCCAGTAACACGCATCCCCGCGCTTCGCGCGCGAATTCTCCAAATCGTATGTCGTAAATCGTAAATGAGCGCCTCCAGGCGCTTTGCTCCTTTCCTACCATTGCCTCCCCCATGCTCCCTCCTTCCACCTCCGCACCGGCTCCGCATCTTCCGCGCGGAGCGCGCGAACTTTCCAAATCGTAAATCGTAAATCGTAATTCGTACACTATTAACCCGAGGTGGTATAATCTGAGAAGTGAGAGGGAAAACCTCAACGGAATTCCTCGACATAACGG
>CANPXA010000136.1 GCA_947585525.1 uncultured Akkermansia sp.
ACACCTCGAAAAGGAGGAGAAGGCGACTCTTATTGCTCTTTCGTTCCCTATAAAATTGAGTTTTTCGAGATGGCAAAATCGTAAATCGTAATTCTGGCACCTCTAAAAACTACTAGGGTGAAAAACGAGAGAAAAAAAGTTGCGGAGAAAGGAGTCAAAAAAAGGGAAAAATGGGGGAAAATGGGAGGATTTTGAGGGGGAAAAATGGGAAAAATGCCCGAGAGGATACGCACCATCGATTGCCCGCTATCTAAAAAACGAGTTTTTAGAGGTGCCAAATTCGTAAATCGCATTTCCTAATGCGTTTGCCCCGGGTTCTTATCTATTCATGCGATTCAGAGCATCCTACCTCGTGGTGCCATGAGACCCTGCCCGGTTAAACTTCCTTGAAGCCTGCCATTTTGAAAAGGGCTCTGATGTTTTTTTCATTCATCCAATCTTCCTTCTTCTGAAGTTCATATTGCAGAAAAAAGCGGCAGACAAGTTTCAACTGAGTATTCGACAGAGTATGGAGCACACCCGATGTCAGTTCTTCGCGCACGCGCGAGCTCACTCCTGCCTTGTTCGGGTCAAGATGGCTGATAAAATCTTCTTGTCGTGGTGAATATACAAATTGAGCTGCATCCCATAGTGACAACAATTCTTTCAATTTCTCTCCGGCAACCCGCATCCGTGTATATTGGGAAAGATATTCTGCCAATGGCGACGGCAACTGCATCATTTCCGGCGAAAAATCCAGGCCTTTACAACAAGCCGTATGCCGAGTTTCTTGTGAAGGTTCAATTCGATAATTTCTTCGTACTTTGCTTACATAATGATCGTACGTCTCATCGAATATATCTCCTTTTTCCTTGCCCATCGTGCAACTTATTTCCGAAAGGAAATAGGATTCAAGAGCCATGACTTGTTCACGTGTTAAAGCCGGTCGATTCTTCTTCCCGGAAGCTGCTAGCCTCAACAAGATCCGGTCAATACACCAGAAATCGTTGACATCAGGAATGAGATCATCGATAGGGCAAACTTCTCCGGCGTACAATTCCTCCCATATTCGCTTAATTTCCCTTTTCACAGACTCAGTTACATAAATCATGAGTAAGTAGGCCGGAATCGCATACAATAAGCCGGCAGGGGAGAGAAAGCTTAAAGATGATGCCTCCCGACGCAACCTGTTCCACCTCAATTCAGTCCAGTTGCTGTGCTTCCATGAATAAAAATACTCTATATCACACTCATACCATTCGTTCGGAACGGGGAAGGTCAGGGCTTTATCCCCTGGATGCCCTACATCGGCAAAAGCATGTGTAATGTCTAAAACTCCTTGGTTCTTGGAAAGGTTCTCATACATATTTTACTTGCAATTTAGCTGTTTCACTAACTAGAGCCACCGTAGCCCCATGATAACACCACCTTCCACTTTTGACAATCTCGATTCACCCGTTTCCACGCTCTTTTGTTTTTAGGAAAAAGAGGAGCTAAAAATGCTTGCGTGATGGAGCGGAGGGGTGTTAGAATAAGGTATGCTCAGGGTATTGGTCGCTACAGATTTTTCGGAAGATGGTCGAGTGGTGGTAGATTTTGCCGCGAACCTGGTGCGGCAAAGCGGGGGCAAGATGTACCTGTTGCATGCCGTGGAGCCTTGTATGATGGATGCGGCCGGCTGCCTCACCCTTGAGCATTCCGGAACTCCGGGAAACACCGGGGAAGCTGACGGGGAGATACGCCACGCGAGCTTGCTGGAAATCACCAATGAGCGAGCCCACCGCGCAGCGGAGAAGATCAGCAAGAGATGGGACATACCGATATACGGCAAAGCGGAAGAGGCGGACGACGTGGTCGAGTGCATTCATCAATTCTGCGAGAGGCACCACATTGATATTTTGGTGATCGGCAACCGCCACCATTCCCTTCTATCCTCCATCTTATTGGGCAGTACGGCGGAGAAATTGGTGCGCACGGCAAAGATACCGGTAACGGTGGTGCCCTGTTGCACGGGAGGGAGAAGGAAATGAGGATCATTTTCACAGGAGACACTGTCGGGAAAGTCGGTCGGAAAGCCCTTTACCATGCGATCGCCCGGTGGCGTGCTGAGCTTGAACCGCACCTCATCATCTCCAACGGAGAAAACGCCGCCGGCGGAAGAGGCATCACTCCCCCTCTCATCCACGAGTTTCACGAGAATGGTGTGGATGTCATCACGCTTGGGGATCACGTGTGGGATCAGCAGGATTTCATCGACAATGCGGAAAAAGATTCCTACACGCTGCGCCCGTTCAACCTGCAGCCCGGCGTGCCCGGGCGCGGCAGCATCCTCATCGACACTTCAGCCGGGAAAGTGGGCGTTCTCTGTCTCATGGGGCAAGCGCTGATGCGTTCTGGCGCGCTCAATCCCTTTACCGTGGGCTACGACGAAGCCCTGCGCCTCCGTGAGCAAGGTGCGCGCGCCATCATTGTTGAAATCCACGGTGAATCGACTGCTGAAAAAACGGCGCTCGGGTACAGGATGGATGGTCTCGTCTCCGCCGTGCTCGGCACCCATACCCATGTACAGACGGCTGATGCCCGCATCCTTCCCGCAGGCACCGCTTTCATCTGTGATGTCGGTATGTGCGGCAGCAAGGAAAGCGTCATCGGACGCGAGGTGGATATCACGGTGAACTCCATGGTGAGTTCTCTGCCGGCGAAGCTGGATATCGGACGCTGGCCGGCGCAAGTGAACGGAGCGCTCATTGAAGTGGATGAAAACTCCGGACTCGCTTCCCGAATCCTCCCGCTCAATCTCACCGTGGAAGACCCGCAATGATGGACACCCAACGATTTGGCGGCATTGTCCGACTCTATGGAGCGTGCGCGGCAGAGGCGTTCAGCCACGCAAAGGCGGCAGTCGTCGGCATCGGCGGCGTGGGCTCCTGGACGGCAGAGGCGCTGGCTCGCAGCGGGGTTGGCAATCTCGTTCTTATGGATGCAGATGACATCTGCATCACCAACACCAATCGTCAGATCCACGCCCTCGCCGATACCTGCGGACAAATGAAAGTGGAGGTCATGGCTCGCCGCATTGCTCTCATCAACCCGGCGGCCGAGGTGCTTCCCCTGCCCTGTTTCTATTCCGAGAAAACGGCTCAAAAACTTTTCGATACGGCGCCCGATGTTGTGGTGGACGCCATTGATTCCATGCGCGCAAAAGCCCATCTCCTTGCTGAATGCCGCAGACGCGGCGTTCCCGTCGTGACCTGCGGCGGAGCAGGCGGACGTTGCCGAGCCGATGAGGTGCATCTGGCGGATCTTGCGCGCACAACTCACGATGCCCTGCTGGTGCGGTTGCGTAAACTATTGCGGCAGGAGTACGGGTTTCCTCCGGCTGATCGCTGCGCTGAGATAGGCATACCCTGCGTTTACAGCACGGAAACTCCGGTGTATCCTCAGTGCGATGGCAGCGTCGGTCCCGACCGGGAGGAGGGACAGCTCGGCGGCATCAGCTGCTCATCCGGCATGGGCTCTGCCACTCCCGTCACCGGCGCTTTCGGTTTCCTCGCAGCCTCCGCTGCCCTGCAACTTCTCACCCCGCGCTGCTCATCATGAAAATTTTTCCCCACACGGCTCGAGCCAATAAGCACGTGTCTTCTCCGGCGGACCGCAAGCCGACGCAAGTCGTCGTGCCTGCGGCGGACGAAGCTCTCCTCTCCGATCTTTTGGAACGCAAGCCGAATGGTCTCTACCTCATTCTCGACTGCATTCAGGATCCGCACAACCTCGGGGCTATCCTGCGCACGGCTGACGGTGCAGGCGTGGAGGCTGTTGTTGCGCCGAAAGATAAATCGGTGGGTATTACAGAAACTGTTATGCGCGTCTCCGTCGGCGCGGCCGCCAAGGTTCCCTTCATCCAGGTGACCAACCTAGCGCGTGCCCTGCGCCGTATGCAGCAGGCCGGCGTCTGGCTCGTCGGCACCTCCGACCACGGCGACCGCTCGCTCTACGATGTGGACCTGCGCGGCGGCATCGGCATCGTCATGGGTGCCGAAGGCGATGGTATGCGCCGTCTTACGGAGGAGACCTGTGATTTTCTGGTGCGCATCCCTATGGCGGGTGATACTCCCTGCCTCAACGTATCTGTGGCCACCGGAGTGTGCCTCTACGAAGCCGTCCGACAGCGTAGTTTGCCTCCGGCCTGACCTCTTTCCGACACCATGACGCTCATACGCGACATAACGCCTCCGCCGGAATGCACCGTGCGCTTTATCTCCGACCTGCATCTCGCCCATAAACGCAGTCGGGCTCCCCAACCCGAGCTCTTCGCTAAGATGATGGACGGAGTGGATCTCCTCATTCTCTGCGGCGACACCGCTGAAACTCGCGAGACCTGCGCAGAGAGGGAACACAGCTTAGCTCTGCGCCACGAGCTGCGGGAGCGCTGCCTTGCCCGAGGCATTGAAACCATCGAACTTGCGGGGAACCACGATCCGGACATCAAACTCCAAATGGTGCGTCTGAACGGTGGGCGCATTGTGGCCATGCATGGTCACGCCCTTCTGTCTGCCGTCTCTCCCTGGAGTCGTGAATACCTGCGCTGCAAAAAGGACATCCAATCCCTCATCCGCTCCCACCCGAAAGCCTTCCACTCTCTCACTGACAGGCTGGAACTCACTCGCCTCATCTCCATAGAATTGGGGAAAAACGTCCCCCCGGCAGAACCCGCACGAGTCACTTCTGTCGGACGCCTCATACGTGAGATTCATCATTGCTTTTGGCCTCCTCAGCGTCCGCTGAACATCGTCACTGCCTGGCTGACCTGCGGCGTACGCGCTGAACTCTTTGCCCGTCGCTATGTGCCGGAGGCGCACCTGCTCATCATCGGGCATTTCCATCGCGGAGGTCGCTGGCAATTCGGCTCCCGTACCATCCTCAATACAGGAGCTTGGTTCGAACACGCCACCCCGTATGCCGTTGATGTGCGCAACGGAACCCTGCTGCGCTATTTTCCTCTTCATCCTTCCTGATGCGAATGCCGGAAATTCGATGAATTCGTGACGATGTGCCTCTCAAGACATCGGTTGGTGTCATCCGTTCCTATCCATAAAAAATCTTCGTGCGCAAGCGTGCTAGCATTCATATCGTAAATCGTAAATGGCAAACGCATTTTTAATGCGGTTGCCCTGTTGTTCCGCATCTTATGCTTGACATCAGCGGTCTTTGCCCCTAAAAGAGAGAAATGCGTATCGTAATGATGGCAACGGGGGA
>CANPXA010000137.1 GCA_947585525.1 uncultured Akkermansia sp.
TAGAGATCGCCGTGGAAACGGTGGCGCGGCTGGCGGCGGATTGCCCGACGGTGGTGGCTATCAAGGAAGCGGGGGGAAGCGTTGAGCGGGTGAATCAGCTCGTGCAGGCCGTGCCGGAGGATTTTGGCATCCTGTCCGGGGATGATGGTCTCACCGTGCCCTTTATAGCGTGCGGCGCGAGGGGGCTGGTATCCGTGACGTCGAATGTGGCGCCGAAGCAGATGAAAGAGCTGGTGGATGCGGCGCTCAGCGGTGACGGGAAACGGACGGCGGCGCTCCAAAAGAAGTATTATCCGCTGATGAAGGGGCTGATGAGTCTGGACGTCAACCCCGTACCCATCAAAGCTGCTCTGGCGCTGCGCGGAGACATATCTTGGGAGCTGAGGCTGCCTCTGGCTCCGCTGGCCGAGGAGAAGCGCGCCGTGCTGACGAATCTCCTGCGGCGTTTCGAGCTCCTTTCTTAAGAATTCTCTCACCCATCCACGCAAGCCATGAACGTACTCGTTACCGGTATCTCCGGACGCATGGGGCAGGCCGTCAAGCAAGCCGTTGAGCAATGCGCCCAAACAACCCTCACAGCCACCCACGATGTGGGACAGGACATCTCAGCCGCGCTCGCTCAGGCTGACATCGCTATCGATTTTTCCTTCCACGGCTTCACCCCGGAGCTCGTCGCCGCCGCCTTGGAGCAACACAAGCCCCTCGTCATCGGCACCACCGGGCACACGGATGAGGAACGCGCCGTCATTGTGAAGGCCGCTCAGGATATCCCCATCGTTTTTGCCTCCAATTACTCCGTCGGAGTCAACACGCTCTTCTGGCTCACCCGACGAGCCACGCGCATCCTGCAGGGCTATGACGTTGAAATTGTGGAAATGCACCACCACCACAAGCTGGACGCCCCCAGCGGCACCGCCCGCTCCCTGGCTGAAATTGTGTGTGAGGAGACGGGGATGGACTACAACCGGGACGTCATGCACGGCAGGCAGGGCAACGTGGGCGCCCGTCCGCAGCGCCAGGTCGGGATGCATTCCCTGCGCGGAGGAGATGTGGTCGGCGATCACACCGTGATTTACGCAACGGACGGGGAGCGAGTGGAGCTCGCCCACAAGGCGTCCGGACGCATGACTTTTGCCGGAGGAGCCGTGAGGGCGGCTCTCTGGTTGGCAGAAAAGCCCGCCGGTCTCTACAGCATGCAAGATGTGCTCGGCTTCACAGACTGATGCGGGCGCGCCGAGGCGCGTTGCGTTCTCTCTCGGCTCTAACTGCGGGGATCGCCTGAAAATTCTGGAGCAAGCCTGTGATTCGCTCTGCGCTCTCTTCGGCGACTTGCGTCTCTCTCAAGTGTACGAGACGGAGCCGGTGGACTGTCCGCCGGGAAGTCCTCCCTTCCTCAACGCATGCGTCGAGGTGTTTACCGCGATGCCGCCGGAGGAGATCATGGCTCATTGTCTGCGCATTGAGAGCGAGCTGGGGCGCAAACGCAGCAAGGTCCGGGGCGAGGCGCGCACCTGCGACATCGATTTCCTCTACTGCGGGGAACTGCACGTCAACTCCCCTGCTCTGATTCTTCCGCACCCGAGGGCGCACCTGCGGCGTTTTGTCCTCCAACCTCTCTGCGACATCGATCCTTCCCTCGTCCTTCCCGGACAGACCGAGACCGTGGCTCAGCTCCTCGACCGCCTCCCCGATGAACCCCAAGTGCGACCTTTCAACATCTGAATCCCATGCCTGCCATGTCCACCCAGGAAAAAATCCAAGCTATCGCCGCCTGCAGGGGCGTGCGACCCGTCTCCCAACTGACAGCCTACGACTACCCCACCGCCCGACTCCTGGACGAGGCGGGAATCGATATGTTGCTCGTCGGAGACTCGCTGGGGATGATGGTGCTCGGCTTTCCGGACACCACGTCCGTGACGTTGGAGCACATTCTGCACCACACGGCCGCCGTGGCTCGCGGTTGTTCCCGTGCCCTGCTGGTGGCCGATATGCCTATCCACTCCTACGACACGCCGGAACAAGCCGTCCGCTCCGCCCGAGCGCTCGTGGATGCCGGGGCGGAAGCTGTCAAACTTGAGGGGGGAACCGCCGTGCAGGACCGCATTCGCGCCATCACGCGCGATGGCATCCCCGTGCAGGCCCACATCGGACTCCTTCCCCAGCACATCAAGGAGGATGGAGGCTACCGGATGCGCGGAAAGACGGACTCTGAAGCCCAAGCTCTCCTGGCGGATGTCGCCGCAGTCGCCGACGCCGGCGCGTTCTCTGTGGTCATCGAATGCACCCGTCCCGAAGTCGCCGCTCGCATCACCGCCGCCTCCCCCATCATCACGATCGGCATAGGCGCCGGTCACTCCACCTGCGACGGCGAAGTCCAAGTCATCCACGACCTCATCGGCGCTTTCCCCTGGTTCACCCCGCGCTTCGCCATTCAGCACGCCTCCGTCGCCACAAGCATCTCCGACGCAGTCAAAAAGTGGAAAGATGATCTGCTCTTACCGCCGGCAAAACACAGGTAAAACCATGGACGGGGGACGGGAGCACCTAGCGGTGCCTGTGTACGATGGACGATGGACGATGGACGATGGACGATGTGGAAAATTCGGCGAGCTCTGCTCGTGGTTATGCGGAGCGATAGCGGAGGTGGTGGGAAGAACATGATTGGTGATTGGTTAGAAAGGTTTGTATTTAAGCTATGCTGTCTTGCAGGCTTTGCTTCCACCGTCCATGATTTGTTATTCCTGTGTTTGCTGTGTACACTTGGATTTGGGCTTCATTTTGTGGAAGGAATGTGTTAGGTTAAGTTATGGACAAGACGGAAAAGCAGCAGAGAACGATGAACTTCGCCCTGAGGATTATCAAGCTTTACACCGTTCTTACGGAGGAAAAGGGTGCAGACAGAGATGTAATCGGAAAACAGTTGTTGCGCTGCGCTACATCCGTAGGCGCTAATTATCGGGCGGCTTGCCTTGCAAAAAGTCGAGCAGATTTTTTGAATAAAATTAAAATATGCGAAGAAGAAGCGGATGAGAGCGAGTATTGGTTGGAGCTTATTGTACGCGCCAATCTTATGCCCGCGATGCAGTTGAAACCTCTGAGAGAAGAGGCTCACGCAATTGCTTCTATGATGGCGGCAGCCGCTAAGACCACGCGCGAGAGCTCCCTGTAATCATAAACCAATTCGTAAGCAAAGCCGGGGAGACGGCAGGGCGCCTGTTGGGATCGCGGTTTTCATGGAACCCGTGTAGAAATTTGTATCTTCGGACAAAAAAGCCCTTGACATCCCGGTCTCTCCACCCTATACTTCGCCCAGTTTCCAGGGCTATGGTGTAATTGGCAACACATCGGTTTCTGGCACCGCTATTCGGGGTTCGAGTCCCTGTAGCCCTATCGCGAGCCTGACCGCTGAAAAGCGTTCAGGCTTATTTCTTGCCCAACAAATAGGAGCCATACTCGTAAATACGTCTTGCCAATCGGGGGAGGGGTTGGTATAATGCGCGGGTCTCCACGCGATACCCACTTTCACCTATGTCAGGCAAACTCACTTACAAGCAATCGGGCGTTGACACTATTGAAGCTCAATCATTTGTAAAGAACATCAGCGCGCATGTCAAGCGTACGCAGAAAACGCGGCAGTTATGCAATGCCTTTGGGTTGTTCGCGGCGGCGTACGACCTGTCCGACTACGAGGAGCCTGTCATCGTGACGGGGACAGACGGAGTGGGGACAAAAACGGAGCTCCTCTTTGAGCAGGATATGTTGGAGACGGCGGGCAAGGATCTCGTCGCCATGAATGTGAACGACATCCTGACCACGGGTGGGGATCCCCTGCTCTTCCTGGACTATCTGGGGATATCTAACCTGAAAACGGAGACCCCACGCATCACTCGTCTGGTGGCGGGTATGGCTGATTATTTGGAGAGCTGCGGCTGCATCCTGGCGGGAGGAGAGACGGCGGAGATGCCGGGAGTGGTGCCGGAGGACCTCGTGGAGCTGGCGGGATTCTGCATCGGGTGCGTGGAAAAGAAAGCCATGATTGATCCCTCGCGCGTGGCGGTGGGAGACGTGCTCATCGGATACGGAAGCGACGGCTTCCACGCCAACGGATGGAGCCTCGTGAGGCGCATTCTTCAGCAAAACCCGGGCTTGCTTTCCACGGAGGAGCTGCGCAGCGCGCTGGCGCCTACGCGACTCTACCACGATGTCGTGCGGGATATGCGCGCCATGGGGCTCGTGCCGAAAGCATACGCCCACATCACGGGCGGCGGACTTCCTGAAAATCTGGAGCGCTTCCTCGGTGAACGCGGAGCGGACCTCGTGCTGCCGCACTGGGACAACGAACCGGTGCAGAAAGTGCTGCAATATGTGGATGAAGAAGATCGCTTCCACACCTTTAACATGGGTATAGGCTGGGTCTCCATCGTGGCGCCCGACCAAGTTGAGCAAGCCCTGACAGCCGGTCCGGGAGGAAACGTACTCGGAACGATCAGGGACGGACGCGGCATCCGCGTAAAAGTATCAGACTAACCCACTCAAGACCTCCTCTTCGCCATGTCCGACCCCCTGCACCATGAATGCGGCGTAGCAGCGATACGATTGCTCAAACCTCTCTCGTATTTTGCGGCGAAGTACGGCTCCCCGGACTGGGCGTTCAACAAACTTTTCCTGCTGATGGAAAAGCAGCACAACCGCGGACAGGATGGCGCGGGCATCGGGTGTGTAAAGTTGAATATGCCCTTGGGCGATCCCTACGTCTTCCGAGCCAGAAACGCGACATCTTCGGCCCTCACAGACATCTTCAACGCTCAGCAAAAAAACCTGCGCACTCTGAAAGAGACCAACGGAATCGACCTGCAGGACGCAGCGCAGTTCAAGAAGAACTTCAACTTCGGCGGAGAAATCCTCATGGGGCACCTGCGCTACGGAACGAGCGGACAATTTGATGAAGGGAGCTGTCATCCCTTCCTGCGCCGTACCAACTGGATCACGCGCACGCTCATGCTCCTGGGCAATTTCAACATGACCAACGCCGATGCGCTGAACCGCAAACTCATCGACCGAGGGCAACACCCCATCTTCGATACCGACACCCAGGCCGTGTTGGAGGAAATCGGCTATTACTTGGACGAGGCTCACACGGATATCTACCGCGAGCTACGCGACAACACGCCGGGACGCGAGATTCCCAGCGTCATCTCACGCAGGCTGGATCTCTACGACATCATCGGCAA
>CANPXA010000138.1 GCA_947585525.1 uncultured Akkermansia sp.
GGAAGATATGATGATTGGATTTATGACAGGACGTGGTCAATCTGACAGAGCTTTCATGGATAGATTGTATCACGTTTTTTTTCTTTCCGGGGATATTAGCCGTTTCTTACATGATATGTCAATGGTGGGGAGGATTCAGAGAGAGCCCAAAGTTCTTTTTCATTTGGGGATACCTTGCTCTTCCCTACTATCTGTTGATTTTACCCAAATGTTGGCTTTGTAGAGTGATAGTAAAATATTTATGCCGATTAACAAAGATCCATGCCAAGGGCACTGGGGCTGTCTCCCTCCTCTGGTTCTTTTTTGCGGAGATCATCGTAAATTACACTTTGATTAACATCTTACCAATCGTTTTTTTGTCGGAACAATCCCTTAACTCTGTCGCAATTTATGGTCCTCAACATTCCTATGAATTGTTACCACCCTTGGAATCCGCTGAGCTTTGCTTGCCTCTGTCATTAATTCTTGCGTGGGGGATATCTGTCATGATGGCGAAAGCAAGGATTAATGTGAATTGTGAGGGTAATCCCCCAACAAGTGGTATCTGAAAGGGTAACCAAAACAAACAGGACACAAAGGTCATCTTCGATAAGCGGCATGATTCCTGCCGATTTGATGGGGAAAATACCCGCCCGGTGTCCGATGCTTCTTTATTTCACTTTCTTTTTCTTTTGGAAGCGGGAGTAAAAGGGGGAGGAGGATTGCTTCGAAAGAGGTTTGCTGCGTGGACGCGAGGAAGTGTCTGAGCGTCGTCGGGAAGAGGCATTGCGGGTGGGATGGCGGTGATCAAGGGAGGCTCGGGAAAGGGGAGATTCGGGGCGTCCTTTGTCCTCTCGAACGTTGACCTCGTAACCGCAGAGAGAGCAAGTGGAGAGGCGTTCGACGAGCATGGGTGCTACGTCTTGAGAGACCTCGACAATGGTGTGTTTGAGAAAGATGCGTATATCGCCGATGCTGCCCATGGGGGCTCCGCCCTCCTTGTAGAGAAGACCCGCCACATCCTTGGGGCGAATATGCAGCATCTTGCCGGCGTTGATGAAGAGAGAAACTGTGTCCTCCGGTTGTTCGTGTTCGGGAGCGCGCTTGGGTACACGATTCGTGTCTAATTTCGAACGGTCCTCCGGAATGGGCTGCAGATCCCGACTGGAGCGACGTACAAGCAATTCAAACATGGCCGCAATGAGTTGCTCTTGGGGCAACTCAAGGTCGTGCAGCTCATCCGGCAGTCCGGGGCTGCTTGACGTAGCCGTCTCAAGGATGTCATCGACGAGAGACTCCCGGCGCACCTGGGCAACAGTCTGCGCCGTCATCACTTTCTCGCGCTGCATACGGGTGCCGATAAATCGCTCAATCCGTGCGAGCAAAGAGAAGTCGCGACGTCCGATAAAGGTGACGGCACGCCCCTTGCGACCGGCTCGAGCGGTGCGACCTATGCGGTGTACGTAATCTTCCGGGTCGCGCGGCAACTCAAAGTTCACCACCACATCGACGTCATCAATGTCCAAACCGCGCGCCGCCACGTCAGTGGCGACCAGAACGTTGAGGTTTCCTTTGCGGTAAGAGTCCATCACGCGCTCACGAAGAGTCTGCGGCATATCGCCGTGCAAACGGTCCACAGCGTAGCCTCGGGAGAGGAGACCGTCCACGATATCGTCCACCACACGTTTGGTGTTGGCAAAAACGAGGCCTCGTTTCATGCGGCCCATTTCAATGAGGCGGCTGAGAACTTCAATGCGTGAGGAAAACAGGACCTCATAAACAACTTGTTCGCAAGTGGGCACCGTTAAAGTCGGGCGTTCAATGGATATTTCCACCGGGTCGGCAGACAAGCGGTTCACAAGAGCTCTGATCGCAGGCGACATGGTGGCGGAGAAAAAGAGAGTCTGCCTCTCATGTGGAAGGGAGGAAACGATGCGGTCAATTTCGTCCGCAAATCCCATGTCGAGCATCTCATCAGCTTCATCCAGGATCAGCATGGTGACGCCGTCGGTTTTCAGCTCCCCTTGATTGATGAGGTCCAAAACGCGTCCCGGAGTGCCGGCCACAAAAGGGACACCTCGTCGCAATGCTGCAAGTTGGGGTGCAAAAGATGCTCCGCCGTAAATGGGTACTGCACTCACTCCATCCAGAAAGAGAGCTAATTTGTCCACCTCTCGGCTGATTTGGACAGCCAGCTCGCGAGTGGGAGCTAAACAGAGAATTTGCACCTGCATCAATCTCGCGTCAATTTTCTCAAGAGCAGGTATCGTGAATGCCAGTGTCTTTCCGGAGCCGGTGTGCGAAAGACCCACCACGTCGGCTCCCGCCAATGCCGGCGGTATAGCTTGCTCTTGGATGGCAGACGGCGTTTCAAACCCCAACACCTCGATAGCTTCCAGTATCTCCGGGCTGATTCCTAATTCTGCAAATGTCATGGTCGCCGCAAGGATGCACTAACTCTCCCCGCATGTCAAGAAACAATATCTCAGATTACGGGATGAACGGGACATCCGGGGGAGGAGCAGCAAGGTTCTGCTGGGCAAGCCGTGTTCTCAATTTTTTGATTTCTCCCAAGCGAGGAGCACTCAGTTCAGATTGGTACGAAGGTACTGGTAATTGAGGTAGGCGAAGTAGGCGCAAATGAAGGCGGTGAAGAAGAGAGAGGAGGTGAGGCAGAAGAGGAAAGCTGCAAGAGAGACGATGAGTCCGACGGAGCCCGTGATGCGTGAACTGTTGGTGATGAGAAAGAGTGTTTTGCCGCCATCGAGAGGGAAAATGGGGAGCAGGTTGAAGAGAGTCCACCAGACACAGACGTAGAAGAGGGTGTTGTAGCAGAGGAAAGCGAATGAGGTCAGTTCTCCGGTTTCAAAAGCGTTGAGCACCGGTAGCAGGGGACCTATCCATGTGGGTGATTCGATGGGAATCAGGAACGACAGGGGCATCAGAATGGAGTAACCTATTCCGGCAGGCACATCCCCGACCAACAACCCGAGTGTGAAGCCGCCGAGCAAGCCGAGCAGAAGGGAAGCGCCGGGACCTGCCAGCACCATGATGATATGGGTAGCTCGAGTGGGGGGTGGATAACTGCTGTAGGTGACGCCACCCAAGGAGCCGAGTTCCACGATGGATTCTCCGCCGCCGAGAGCACGGCATGAGAAGGCATGTCCGTATTCATGCACGAGCAGGCAGAGAACACCCATCACCATAAAAACGAGGGGAGGAACAATGCTGAAATTCGCAGACCCGGCGCTGCCCAGCACGAGTAAAACAAGCCACACGGAGGGACGAATCAATGTAGGAACCCCCGCTAACGTGAAGGAAATGCAGCCCGGACCTTCTTGAATATACGGCATGTTTCTTATTTAGCTGATATCAGGATGTTTTTCAACGACAATTCGTTTCATGTCCGGGGCTATGTGCGTCATGCACACTGTGCCGGTGGGGAAAGTCGGCTAGTTAGGATCAAAAAAGTGCAAGTAGGGGAAGCATCATCCGAGAGACAATGAAGCTCGTTCAGATGTCGAAGCGTTGTTGGATGAGTACGTGGAAGTGACTGCCGGCTCCTACTTCATCCACGAGATGCCGTTGGCAGGGGGAAGACATATCGGTCAGAGGGAGTAAATAATCCCGCTGACTGATGAGCGAGACTGCATCCTCGGGGTAATTCTGAGCCAGCCGGAGGAGGTCGCTGAAGTTCACATCTGCTGTGATGTCGCAGTGTCCTGCCATTGACGTGAACTGCTCCTTATCAAGCAGGATGTGAGATTTGTAACCACGCAGACTGCCGCGAGGCTTCCTGTAGTAGATCCGATCGTTGGTGTCACCGTAGTCGATGGTGACAAAGGTTCCTGCTTTCCATAAGGGTTGCCACAGTGTGTACCACTTCCGGTAGCTCTCGTGTACCTCGACGACTTGCCCTTCTGTGGCCCACTGCTCCCACACACACGAGGTCGGCAGATGGGGACAGGGGCGCGCAAGTTCTGTGATTCTGCCGTTGACAACGGAGAGACCGAGTTCCTTCCACTCACCACCGCTATGGATGAATTGGCGCGCAGGAAAAGCATCCGGTAGCTCATTGCAGAAGATGAAAGCCCGTCCGCCGGCGTGTTTCAAGGCACTTTCCATATCGGGGAAAGTGCGCACGAAATTGCCGCCGGCGAGAGCCTGCAGCTTACGCAGTTCAGCGGAACGTTCCACCATGTAATAGCGTGCGCGCAACCTGCCAAAAAAGCCCAACGCACGGGCGATAGAGAGTGCCATGGTGCCGTTGCCTCCGCCGATTTCTATGATAGGGAGGCGACGTGCAAATGTATCACAGGACTCACGCCAGTGCGACACGATACGTCGCGCAAGCAAGTCTCCCATGGAGGCGGAGGTAGAGAAGTCGCCCCGGAATCCGATGTCTGATATGTTGGCGCTGTAGTACCCATCACGCTCGTTGTAGAGGGCGAGCTCCATCACTTGCTCATAGGAGAGCCAGTTGTCGTGGGCCGGGATGTGGTGGACCAAATTCATCTCGATAATTCGAGCATTCGCAGAAGAGGTGCTTCGGCTCGAAGTCTCAAATCCTCCGGCAGGCGAACTTCAGGAGAGAGATCGCGCAGGCAATCGCGCAGCTTTTCAAGTGTGTTGAGCTTCATGAATTCGCACTCCGCACAGGAGCAGCCCTCTGTCCCGACACCGATGAATTGCTTGTCGGGGACAAGTTTACGCAGACGGTGTAAAATGCCGCTTTCCGTAACGATGATAAAAGTGGATGCCTCACTCTCGCGGCAAAAGCTGATCATCTTCTCCGTGGAGCATATGTGGTCCGCCAAGGCACGAACCTCGTCCCGGCACTCCGGGTGGCACACGACCAAAGAGCCGTGGTGAGCATCACGAGCCTCAAGAATCTTGTCACGTGTGAATTGGCGGTGCACGTGGCAGGCTCCGTTCCAGAGCTCCATTTTGCGCCCCGTCTTTTGCGCCACCCAGGCACCGAGATTTGCGTCCGGGACAAAGAGGATGGGACGATCAGTCGGTGCAGCTTCGACGATGCGCTGGGCGTTGCCGCTGGTGACAATAACATCCGCGAGAGCCTTCACCCCGATGGAGCAGTTGATATAGGCGATAACGTAGTAATTTTTCTGTTTGTTGGCTTCGAG
>CANPXA010000139.1 GCA_947585525.1 uncultured Akkermansia sp.
GCGTTGAATATGATCGACTTGGCGGAGCAGGGAGGAGGGAATGTGGACGCAGAGGAGTTGAGTCGAAGACTGGGATGTCCGGTGGTGAAAGTGAGTGCGCTGCAACACATAGGTCTGCGAGAGTTGACGACTGCCTTGTTGTGCGCTTTCCCTGCTGCTCCCACGCCGCTGGTATACAAGCGGTCCGTAGAGTCCGCCGTTCGCGAGATACGCGATGAATATGGCTGCACAAAGTTGCAGGCCGTTAAAATGCTGGAGGGAGATGAACAGGCTCTCAAAGGGCTTTCCGTTTCTCAACTTCATCTCATTGAGGAAAGACGATTGAAGATAGAAGAGGAAGAAAAGGACGACATTGCCTCGGTAATTGCTTCGGGACGTTATGATGCTATTTGTTCATTTGTGAGAGAGGTTCGCAAGGGAGGAGCCGCCGGACGCGAGTCCTTCTCACAGAGGGTGGATCGGGTGCTCACTCACCGGGTTTGGGGGTTGGGCATTTTCGTCCTCGTCATGTGGGCCATCTATTACATTTCCATCGGCACAGTAGGAAGTTGGGGCACAGACTGGGCGAATGACGTGCTCTTTGGACCGGTGATCGGCGGTTGGCTTGACGGCTTTGTAGGCACCGAGCCGATCGGGGCGGAGAGTCTGACGATGTTCTGCGCGATGCTATCCATGTGCCTTCTTTTCCCCGTGACACTGAGGAGACTGCATGATATAGGACTGAACGGTTCCTGGCTCTACCTGGCGATTGCACCCTTCTTGCTGGAGTATATGTGTCCTCATTTACCCGGGTGGCTGCACGTCGTGGTGATGAATACACTCTACGTGGTGAATGCTCTTCTCTTGCTCGCCTGCCTGAGTTTTCGTGGTTCCGTACATACCAACCGCTACGGCGATGTTCCCAAGGGGGTGTGCTGGCATATGTTCAGTCTTGACGGCCGAGCCGGGCGCACCGAATACATCATCCACATCGTCCTTTTGAGCGCCCTGAGCGTAGGTATAGCGCTTCTCGGACGAGTCGGTCTGGATTGTAGCGATCAACTGCGTTCCCTCATGTCAGATGGCATCGTAGCGGGTGTTGGAGCCGTTCTGGGGTTTCTGCCGCAGATGGCGGTGCTCTTCTTGCTGCTCTCGTTGCTGGAAGATTGTGGGTACATGGCTCGCGTGGCCTTTATGATGGATCGCATCTTCCGTACCATCGGACTTTCCGGCAAATCTTTCATCCCCTTACTCGTTTCCATGGGCTGCGGGGTGCCGGGCGTGATGGCTACCCGGACGATTGAAAATGAGAAAGATCGTCGGATGACCATCATGTTGACTACTTTCGTCCCCTGTGGCGCCAAATTGCCCATTATCGCCCTTATTGGCGCTGTCGTCGGGCAGGGATCCATCACGGCAACCATAGCCTATTTCGCCGGCATAGCCTCCGTTATCCTCGGTGGTCTCATCTTGCGTAAGACCCATATGTTTGCCGGCGGTTATACGCCCTTTGTGATGGAGTTGCCCGCCTATCACGTGCCGCGTGGAACCAACATCAATCTCCGTGCCATGGAACGGTGCAAGGCCTTTGTGCGCAAAGCCGGCACGATTATCTTTCTCGCTTCGGCTCTCATCTGGTTCGCCAGCAATTACGACTGGTCGCTCAGGTTCCTCAACACGGCCGAACACGAGGACGCCGTCGAGCAGAGCATGCTTGCGGATGTCGGACACCGCTTCGCTCCCCTCTTTGCCCCGCTCGGTTGGGGCGATTGGAAGCCGGCCGTCGCTACCGTCACCGGTCTTGTGGCAAAGGAAAATGTGGTGGGAACCTTTGGGGTGCTCTACGCCACCACCGAGCAGGAAGGAATCCGGTCGTCCGATCATGCGGAGCCTGCTGATAACGGCTCTTCTGCGGAAGAGGAAACTGAAGATGAGTTCCCCAACACGGCTCTATCACTCAAGTGCAACGCCCTCACAGCTCTGAGTATGCTGGCCTGCTCGGTGGATCCTGCGGTGCGTGCCGCTACACCGTCATCAGAGTCTGCCGAGGACGATGACGATGCCCAAGCTCCGGGATTCTTAAGTTCCTTGGGACAGGTCTTCCACGGGGATTTCTCCGGCATCGCCGCCTATTTCTTCGGCGTTGAGGAGGATGAGGAGACCAGCGGCGTGGCGGCTGAGATTCAGACCGCCGGAGCCTTCTCTTCTCTCAGTGCGTTTTCTTTCATGCTCTTCAACCTGCTCTGCGCTCCTTGCTTCGCCGCTTGCGGAGCCATCCGACGCGAGATGAACAGCGGACTTTGGACGTGGTTTGCCATCGGTTATATGTGTGTCTGGGCGTACGTTGTGGCGATGCTCGTGTACCAAATCGGCGCATGGGTGCAGACCGGTCTGTTTGCCACGGGACAGATGAGTGCATGTGCGGTAGGTCTGGTGGTGCTTTATATGCTGCTGCGTCGTAACCCGCGCAAAGCTCAATAATGAATTGTAAGAAAAAACCGAGTTATGGGCGACATCATTCTCATCATTCTTTTATTGGCGGCGGCAACTTGGGCGCTGCGCTCCTGTCTGAGCTGCAGAAAAGGAGCCTGTTCCGGTCGCTGCGGGGGCTGTTGCGGCGACTCGTCCTCCTGCTGCCATTGTAAGGGCCGTTCTCCTCACCATCACCGGCGTTGCGACTGAGCCTCCCTCTCCCTCTTCCATCCAACCAATAAACTATGAAAAAAACGAACATAATTGCCATGGCGCTCGCCGGTCTCCTGACCGCGCCGGCGCTCACGTTAGCAGACGACTCAAAGCCTCAGGCAGGAGACATACTCCAGGACATCAATATGTTCATCCCTGAGGATGGAGACCCTGCTTATAAGGTAAGAGCGAACGATCGCTACGGTACCCAGTGGGGAGTTGATATGGCCTACGGCTTCTGGGGCACTCACCATGCCACAGCCGACACCAACGGCAACAACAACTTCGCACTCCTGCATGCCCAACTCAACCAACGTCTCATCCGGGACGATGCCGATGGCGGCACCTGGCTGCGCGTAGAGGTTTCCGGTTCATGGGCACTGGACCCGAGATCCGCTCGTTCCAATGGAGGCGCTACGTTCGTTGAGGGCTTCGGCTCCTCGACCTCGCCGCACCCCGACATCATGGGACCTCATGACTTCTTCCTTCCTGAGGTGGCGCTCATGCACTACTTTGCCGGCAAGCGGGCCTGCGTCATTGCGGGTATGGTGAATCTCACCAATTACTTCGACGCCGTCGGCATCGCCAATGATTCCTTTTCCGGTTTTGCCAACTCCGGTTTTGTCAACTCCACCATCCTGCCGCTCTACGACAGCAATGTGGGCGCTGTGCTTCAAGTGGAGTTCGGTCGTAAAAATTACGTGATGCTCGCCGCGAGCCGTTCTGGCGTAGCGATGGGCTACGACCCGCTGAACGGCGATAGCGATGGCTACTGCATCGTGGGAGAATATGGCCACATCTTCAACGAAGGAAAGGGCGTGCTGCGCATTGATCCCTTTTTCACGATGACCGATGAGGATGCAGAGGATGGCACCACCAAGCATCGTCGCAACGCCGGCATCGTTGGCAGCGTGGAGTACTCCCCGAACGATCGCCTCACGGTTTATACTCGCGCCGGTGTCGCCGCCAAGCAATACCTCAGCGCTGCAGCAGAGCTCTCTGTCGGCGCTAATGTGCACCTCATTTCCTCACGACCGGATGATTTCTTCGGCGTCTCATACGGTGTGTTCAAGGGACAAACTCCCTATGAACCAGAACCGGATGATGAGGAGGGTGAAGCGGATGCGGAGCCTGAGCATGGGCACCACCGTGAAACGGTTCTCGAACTCATGTACAGCGTGCAGTTGACCGACTTTTTCAAGGTAGTTCCGCATTTCCAGTACATCCATAACCCGGCCTACAGAGCTTGTCGGGACGCTCATATTTGGGGCGTGCAGGGCGTTTTTTCCTTCTGATTCGTCAATCCGCTATTATGTGTGTACACAAGCGGCGCGGTTCTCTGCAGAGAGCCGCGCCGCCCATTACTATTCTGAAAATGCGAAATCCTTCCCTTCGTTAGATCCACTGGTTGTCCTCCATGAAAGCAGTGGCGTTCTTATGACCTTGGGCAGCTGCTTTCTTCACCCAGTACTTCGCCTGCTCCATATCCAGAGGCACACCTAAACCGTGGAAGTAGCTGCGACCGAGGTTGTACTGGCCATTTGCGTCACCGAGCATGGCCGAGCGTCGGAAGCAATCAGCGGCTTTGACGGAGTCCTGAGAAACACCCTCCCCGTTCCGATAGCAGAGCCCGAGGTTATTGAGCGCGGAAGGGTCATTTTGTGCCGCCGCTTGGCTGTAAAGCTCAAAAGCCTTTCCAAGGTCTTTCGGCACGCCGGAGCCGGAGAGGTAGCAGGACGCTAGGTTGTCCTGAGCATTGGAGTTACCGGCCTGAGCGGCGGCGGTGTACCACTTCACGGCTTCCTTCATGTCGCTTTTCACTCCGTTGCCAAAGTCATAGCATTTGGCAAGCAGAAGTTGAGCATCCGGGTTGCCTGCCTCGGCGGCACTCCTCAGAAGAGGCAGAGCCTGAACGTATTGTTTGCTGCTGTAAAGAGCCGCTGCCTGAGTGTACTGTTCGGTGTGCATCGGATCACTTTCGCACGAACAAAAAAGCAGGGCGACGAGGGGAAGGATGGATAGGACTTTCATGATGATGGTTGTTGGTTTTCGTTAAAAAAAGAGTTAGGAGAGATTTGTCAGGTAGTGCTGAGCTTCCAGTGCGGCTCGACAGCCCATACCCGCCGCAGAGATTGCTTGCCGGTACACGGGATCCGCCACGTCCCCGGCAGCAAATAGCCCCGGCGTCTTGGTCTTGACCCCGCCTTCGCTGCAACGGATAAAGCCCGCCGGATCTACGTCCACAAGGTTGCCGGCGAGTTTGCTGTTGGGCACGTGTCCGATGGCCATGAAGACGCACTGAACCTTCAACTCGCTGAGTTCGCCGGTTTTTGTATCCTTCAGTTGCACACCGCACAATTCGCCGTTTTCTCCCTTCCTGTAGG
>CANPXA010000140.1 GCA_947585525.1 uncultured Akkermansia sp.
TTCAAAAATTCCGCTCCGCATTCGCTGCGCTAAGATTGCGCCGATGGCGCGCGAACATTCAAATCGTAAATCGTAAATAGACACCGCCAGATGCCGTCAGGTTCCTCCGGTACCTTTCTGACCAGTTTTCGCCCTGTTTCAAAAATTCCGCTCCGCATTCGCTGCGCTAAGATTGCGCCGATGGCGCGCGAACATTCAAATCGTAAATCGTAAATCGTAAATAGGCACCGCCAGATGCCGTCAGGTTCCTCCGGTACCTTTCTGACCAGTTTTCGCCTTGATCCAAAAATTCCGCTGCGCATTCGCTGCGCTAAGATTGCGCCGACGGCGCGCGAACATTCAAATCGTAAATCGTAAATCGTAAATCGTAAATAGGCAAACGCATTTCCCAATGCGTTTGCCCCGGGGGTTTTGGCAAAAATTTTCCTTGCAAGAAACTTTGTGAGTGACTTGTGGGGAGGAAACTGGTAGAATAAGCGTGCTTATCATGAGGAAGAAGTCACTGACATACATCGTAGCGATTGCCTTCGCGGTGGTGGCACCGTGGAGTGTGGGTGTGTGTTCGGGACAGGAGGAGAAGAGTGTGGCGGCCCAGCAAGTGGCGAGGCGACGAGTGAGTATTCAGGACGTGATGCAGGAAGTGCAGCAGGCTCGCAGTGCGTACGTCGAAAAGAAATACACGGATGCGGTCGAGCATTACCGAAACGCATTGTCGGTGCTGCCGAAAGGAAGTTCGACGAAGAAACTGGAGAGCTTTATTCGGGATAGTTTGTCGGACGCGCTGATCGCGAGGGCGATTGATTATCGCAGTGTCGGTAGGATTGAGGAGGCCATTTCTTTCCTGAAGGAAGCCATTGAGCAATCGCCCGGTAATGTCCGCGCTAAACAGGAACTTATCTACACCGAGGATCCCGTGCGTAACAATCCTGCTCTCACCCCGCGCCATGTCGGTGACGTGGAAGAAGTGAACCGTCTGCTCATCCTGGCGAACGGGTATTTGGACTTGGGGCAGTATGACAAGGCGGAGGAGACTTTCAAGAGAGTGCGCGACTATGATAGCACCAATGTCGCAGCCATGCAGGGACTGGAGAGAGTGAGGGAACGTAAGATGGATTATTATGCGGCGATGAGGGATGAGAGGCGTTCGAAGATGCTCAGCGAGGTGGACAAGACATGGGATGACTCGATGGGGAAAGGGGATGAGCCTTCGCCTATGAAGGTCGGGGTGGAGATGCCGACGGAGGGAGAGCCGGAGCAGGTGGAGCAAGAGTATGCGGAGCTCTTTAACAATATGGTGATCCCCTCGTTCAATGTGGAGGACGCGAATATCACGGAAGTGATCGACCTCTTGCAGAACCAGGTGAGAAGGAAGGAGAGCAGCGGTCAGAAAGCTGCGAGAGCCGCCAACATCGTGGGAGCTTTCGGAGCAGTTGGGTCTCCGGAGTACCTCGCCGTCACTCAGAAGAGGTCAAGCTTCCGGATGGATAACGTGACGGTCAGAGAGTTGCTTGATGAGATAGGTCGGCACTACGGAGTGGAATACAACTTTTCACCGATTGGAGTGGAAATCACGCTTCCCGGGAGGGATTACGGACGGCTCGAGGAACGGGTGTTCACCGTGCCCCCGCATTTCTTTGACGAGGCAGAAGGCGAAGATGCGGATGAGGAGGAAGACGGGTTCGGCAGCGGGAGCTCCGGAATGACCGTGGCACGAGTCAACCCCGTGGCTGCCCTCAAACGCATGAATATCTCCTTTCCACCGGGGGCAAATGCAGCGTATCATGCCGGGTCGCGACGCCTGACGGTTCGCAACACCTTGCGGAATTTGGCGGATATCGAGGAACTCGTGGCGGGCGGGTACGAAAAGACGCAGAAGTTGATTGTTCTCAACGTGATGGTGGTGGAAACCACCGAAGATTCGTTGGAGGACTTGGGCTTTGAGTGGTTGGTCAATGTCGGACCGGGGGGGCATCTCATCGGCGGAGGTGGAACCGAGTTCGCCGCCAGTAATGCCACCGGTATGCCGATCCTCTCGACGACACGCAATATCGACAATAATATGTCGCCGGTGGTTACCGAGGGACAGCGCACCATTCGTCAAGTCTCCGGAGACAGAAATATCGAGAACCTTTTAAAGCGAGGCTCCGTGGGAAGATTTCAGGAATTGAGCGGTACACAGGTTGCGTCTCCGACGATCTTCGGTTTCCGAGGCGTGTGGAGTCAGGCGGACGTGACGATGATCATGCGCGGTTTGTCGCAGAAAGGAACGGCGAGTACGCTGAGTACGCCGCGGCTCGTGTTTGCTCCCGGGAGCGAGGAGCAGGTGTCGCTCATCAACGTGAGGGAAATGTTCTACCCCACCAACTACAATGAACCCCAGTTGACGCAGAGTGTCAGCTACCCGGTAGAGACTTCAAGCACCGGCGACCTGAACGGAGACGGAGATGTGACCGAAGGGCAGGCTGTCTACCAAGGAGCCATGGCTATAGCGGTCGGCGCTCAGCCCACGGATTTTGTGAGATATGGAGTGACGGAAGATGAGTTGGGTGGAATAGGTTCGATCATGCAGGTCCATAACGCGGAGGTGGCACCGGACAACTCAAGCGTGCGCTTGGCTATCACGACAACGGTGAATGACTTTGAGGGGTTTGTGGATTGGGGGACAGCAATCAATGCCGCTATGTGGACGGATTATGAGGTGCGGCGCGTCATGCTCTCCCCGAACCACATTTACCAGCCCATCTTCAAAAGGTATCGCACCAATACGCTGGTAACGGTGGAGGACGGGGCTGTCTTGGTGATGGGGGGTATGAAAGAGGCGCGAGTGGTGCAATACGAGGACAAAGTGCCCATTCTCGGGGACTTGCCGTTGGTGGGCAGGCTGTTTCGTTCCAGCGGGGAGGAGCGCAAGCGCAAGGTTCTGCTGATATTCGCCAAGGTGAATATCATTGATCCGTCCGGGCACAGCATACGCACGAGAGAGGCAGGTGTTTCCGCTCAGGCGCCGATGTGATCCCCCCATCCCAGAAAGCGACAGGCGAGAGTATTATGAGCAATGAGTTAAGGCAGGAGTGGTGGTCGCGCCCGCTCGGGCACTTGTTGTGGTTTGTGATTACATTGGTGTGTTGCACTTTGCGCAAGAAAATCAAGGGGGATACAAGCTTGCTCAAAGAGGGGCAGACAATTGTGGCGCTTTGGCATAATCGAATTTTTGTTCCGTGTTATCTCTACCGCTACACCATACGCGGAAAGGTGCGCATGAGTATGCTGACCAGCGCGAGTAAGGATGGAACCATGCTTGCAACGGTGGCGGAGGATTATGGAATGAGTGCGGTGAGGGGCTCCAGTGCACGGCGTGGTGCTGTAGGGTTTCGTGACATGGTGCATGAGCTGGAGCAGGGGCTGAGTATGTGCATCACCCCGGATGGTCCCAAGGGACCGGCGTATTGCTGTCGGGACGGGGCGGTAAAGCTGGCCTCCCTGAGTGGTGTGCCGATAACGCCCCTGCGAATTCGGTACACGGCATGCTTCCGAGCGAAGTCATGGGATCAATTTTTTATACCTCTTCCGTTTTCACGGATAGAGATGGAGGTATGTGAGACGATACACGTTCCTGCCGGTCTGAAAGAGGAAGAGCTTGCCGAGTATAGCAGAAAATTGGAAAAGACGCTGAGAGATGAAGATGTTGCCCGCTTTCCCCACTTGAATCATCAACCTTCAACCCCATATGAACACGATAATCATTGATGGAAAACATACGTCGGAACGAGTTCGCCGTAACCTTCGCTCCGTTATTGAACAACTCAAACAAGCCGGACACACGCCCGGGTTGGCTGTGGTGCTGGTAGGAGAGGACCCCGCTTCTCAAGTTTATGTGAACTCAAAAGTGAAAGCCTGTGAAGAACTGGGGATTTATTCGCAGAAATGGGTGATGCCGACCGAAACAAGTCAGGAGGAGCTGGTGCAGCTGATTGACCGGTTGAATCACGATGACCGCATCCACGGCATCCTCGTGCAGAGTCCTCCTCCTCCGCACATCGATGAGGCGGCTGTGGTGCTCTGCATCGACCCCCGTAAGGATGTGGATGGCTTCCACCCCGTGAATGTGGCAAAGCTGGTCATGGAGGATTCAAGTGGCTTTGTGCCCTGCACGCCGCTGGGGTGCATGGAGCTCCTCAAGGAATATGGGATCGAAACGAAGGGGAAGCATGCCGTGATCATAGGACGCAGCATGATTGTGGGCAAGCCGATGGCGCACCTGCTCATGAGTAAACAGGCCAATGCAACCGTAACGGTGGCTCACTCGCGCACAACGAATCTTGCCGATCTCTGCCGTACAGCAGATATCCTGGTGGCCGCAGTGGGTCGCCCGGGTCTCGTGACGGCACAATACGTGAAGCCCGGGGCGGTCGTGCTGGACGTTGGTATCAACCGCGTGGAGGATCCCACTCGCCCTCGTGGCTACCGCATCGTGGGAGATGTCAATTATGACGAGGTTGCCCCGCTCTGCAGTGCTATTACCCCCGTACCCGGTGGGGTGGGTCCCATGACCATAGCGATGCTCATGGCTAACACGGTGAAAGCCTGTCGCGCTTCCTGCGGAGTTGATTGATGCCGACGAATCAATATCAGCCGCCTTGGTCCGTCGTCCATGAGGCGGCGTTCCAGCGCATTCTTCCTACCACTCCGCATTGTTCCTGAAATTCCGCTGCGCTCTCGCTCTGTATCATCGCGAGCATTGCTCGCCGAATTTGCCAAATCGTAATTCGTAATTCGTAATTCGTAAATAGGCCCCGCCAGGTGCCCCCGTCCATGAATCATTTTCTCTGTGATGACATTGCATTTTAATCTCGCCAAGAGCACACAGTTGTGCTAAAGATGGAACGAGATAAAAAGCCATGAGTGACACGCCTCCTCTATTTGATCATGTGAACCGCTATTTGGAGCTCGGTAAAAGCATCATGAGCCCGGCTCTCTACTTGGGAACGGGGATGCAGCCATACTGGATGAAGGCTGCCGTGTATGAGCCCATCCAGCCGGACTC
>CANPXA010000141.1 GCA_947585525.1 uncultured Akkermansia sp.
CGCCGGTTTAGCTCAGTGGTAGAGCTCCCGATTTGTAATCGGATGGTCGTCAGTTCGAATCTGACAACCGGCTTGAGAGGGAGAGGTGGCGGGAGTGCTAGGTAATTACCGGGTTCGCTGGAGGACGCGGAAGCGGACGAGTTTGGAAAATTCTTCAAGCGCATTGAGGGGATTTTTGCGAAGACAGTGACGCCCGCGGATGATGATAGGGGAAAGAGGACGAGAGGCTTGACCGGAGTGATTGCGGATGAGGTCCACGACCTGTTCGTACATATTGTATTTCGTGACGAGAAGACGACGAGCTTCCCGGATGGCCGGAAGACGTTTGTCGTATTCGTTATCGCGGATAACTTTGCGGATGATTTCAAGCGCGGCAGGAGGGTCGTCAATGGGAATGGGGACAAAACTCTCAGGAGGAAAGATCTCTTGTAAACAGGGATCGCCTGCGTAGAACGTAAGACAGAGTCCGAGCAGAGGGTCAGATATCTTGTCCGTCCAGTGGTAGGGGTGAATGTAGTTCTCCACGGCGATGTGGTAGCGGTAATCGCTCAACGCGTCAGCTTTGCAGGACAGGGGGCGTACTCCGTGCCCAAACCACTCCATCTCCGGCAGGTGTTGGGAGAGGTATTGAGTGAGTTGGTAGCGTTTAAAGTGCTGCGTATGCTTCATCATCTTGTTTGAGCAGACAGTGGAGAGCGTCTTGCTCTTGGGGTACTCCGGCATACGTATCGCCTCTTCATTGTCGTACCCGGCTAGCCACCGAAGGCAACCCCTCCCTCGTTTGTAATGACGGTGGGGGAGGTAGAGACTATCGTGCGTGGTGAGCACATATCCGAACTGCCGTGTGTAGCACTCCGGGTATATTTTGATGGTCGGCGGCTCGGCCGTGATAAGCACAGTCTGGTCCGGAGGACAAGCCAATGGTTCCATCTCCTTATACACGGTTCCCGTGTCGTGCCTCGGTATGTCGTCATACACGACCAACCAGTCGTAGTCCTCGCATCGACTGTCTGCAATAAATTTGATTTCCCCCGGCTTGTCGAAGGCATTTTTTTCTCCATTGTCCCAACTTGGATGCTCCTTGCTCATCCCCGAAAACAGTACCTTGACTCGTGTAACGCTCATGACTCCTATTTTACTTTCCGTGACTTTGTTGTCAAATTCAAACAGATAGTACCCCTCTGGAAGCGTCGAACGGTAAAAATCCAAATTTATCCAAAGTTGAAAAAATGGTCAATTTGGGCTTGCAAAAGTAGAAATGAGGAGTATAGTGAGCGGACTTCACCGCTCAGAAGAGGGGTGCAAAAGAAAATAAGAACACCAAGAAAACCAGAAGTATGGCTCGTCTATTCGGTATAGAGATACCCAATGAGAAGAGGGTGGAAGCCTCTCTGCGCTACATATATGGCATAGGGGCATCCACTGCTAAGAAGGTGCTGGAGCAGGCCGGTGTTTCGCCGGATTTGCGAACGGGCACTTTGTCGGACGCGCAGTTGACGAAAATTGTGCAGGCAATCACGAGCAACAACATCCTCATTGAGGGTGACTTGCGGCGTGAAAAACAGATGGCGCTCAAGCGTCTCACGAGCATCAACTGTTTGCGTGGAATCAGACACCGCAAGGGATTGCCGGTTCGCGGACAGCGCACCCGGACGAATGCTCGGACGCGCAAGGGCAAGAAGAAGACGGTGGGTGCCAAGAAGGCGGCAGCGTAATGAAACTACTTAACCGGATCAAAGAAAATGGCAGAAGAAAAGACAGATGAGATTAAGACGGAGGTAGAGAATGCTTCGACGGCTCCGGCAGCGGATGAGACGAGCAAGCCGTCCACCGTGACGGAGACCGCCCCGGCCGCTGAGGATGTTTCGACGCGCAAGACGGAGCCTCGCCGCGATATCTTTGCCGAACTCGGACTTTCCGATGATGAAGATAAGGTCAAAATCCTTAAAGCGAAGGGCAGCAAGA
Organism: uncultured Akkermansia sp.; assembly: GCA_947585525.1. GTDB lineage: Bacteria > Verrucomicrobiota > Verrucomicrobiia > Verrucomicrobiales > Akkermansiaceae > Akkermansia. The sequence continues at coordinate 1,966 of CANPXA010000141.1, forward strand.
ATGTGACCACGGGCATCGTCCATATCTCTTCCACCTTTAACAACACGGTGGTGAGTGTGACAGACCTCAAGGGTAACGTCATCGGCTGGTCCTCCGCCGGCAAGCTTAACTTTAAGGGCAGTCGTAAGAGCACGGCCTACGCCGGACAGGTGGTGTGCCAAGATGCGTGCCGCCAAGCTATGGGTCACGGGCTCAAAGAGGTGGAGGTTCGCGTGAAGGGACCGGGTTCCGGACGCGAGTCTGCCGTGCGTGCTGTGCAGGCTATCGGGCTGGAGATATCTTCCATAGCGGATGTGACGCCTATACCGCACAACGGGTGCCGTCCGCCTAAGGCACGTCGTGCTTAATGCAGAGAACTGAAAACTTCGAAACCAAAGATAGAAATTATGGCTCGTTACACTGGACCTACCACCAAGATTAGCCGTCGTTACGGCGTTGAACTTTTTGGTATCAGCAAGGCATTTACACGCCGCCCGTTCCCACCGGGACAGCACGGAGCTCGTGCCGGTCGTAAGAAAAAGTCGGATTACGGCGTCATGTTGGCCGAGAAACAGAAATTGCGCTACATGTACGGCGTCTTGGAAGGACAATTCCGCCGGTACTACCACGAGGCATCGCGCCGTCGTGGGGTCACGGGCGATATCCTCTTGCAGTTGCTCGAGCAGCGCTTGGATAATGTCGTCTATCGCCTCAATTTCGCCAACACCCGCGCAGCGGCCCGCCAAATGGTGTCGCATGGACATGTGCGCGTGAACGGCAAAAAGGTCAATATCCCTTCCTACCACTGCAAACCGGGGGATGTGGTGAGTGTGGCTGCTAAGGCTCGTTCCCAGGCCCTCGCCAACCGCTTTGTGGACCTGACCACAGATGCCACGACTCCCGAGTGGCTCGAGGTGGACACGGCAAAACTCACGGCAAAAGTCCTGCGGGTGCCGACCGTGGAGGAGATAGCTCCTGTGGTGAATGTTCAGCTTATCGTGGAGTTCTACTCCCGTTAAACTGCTTGCAGCAACGCTTTTTTCAGCGGTCTTGCCCCTGATGCGGCGAGACCGCTTTTTTTGTGCTGACAAGATCCGAAATCGTCGTTATAATGGGTAGGTATGGACAAACCGGAAATTCTTGCAACAAGAGATTTGGACAGCCGGACGGCCGGGCGTGCGCTGGAACGCTCCGCAGGCAGCACGGGAAACGCAGAACTTGACGCGCGTCTGGATGATGTCGCCCATCAGGTGTGCGGTAAGCATGACCCTGCTATTGTGCGTCATCTGCTGGGAAATGTGCTGTGCGCGGCGGCGGGTGATATTGAAGAGCACGATCTTGAGATGATGGGGCGAACGGTGCAGGAAATGTTGCAGGCGGATGAGATGTTTATGCCGTACCGCAATGTGCGCAAAATCACCTGTTTTGGCTCGGCTCGCATCAAGGAAGATGACCCCGCCTACAAACAAGCTAAACACTTTGCCCAGCTGGCTGCTCGACAAGGCTACATGATTATTACCGGAGGTGGCCCCGGAATCATGCAGGCCTGCAATGAGGGCGCTACCGAACACTTCTCCTTCGGTCTCAATATCACCCTCCCTTACGAGCAGCATGCCAACCACGTGGTGGATGGCAGCGAGAAAATGATGAATTTCTACTACTTTTACACCCGCAAACTCAATTTCCTCAAACAAACGGATGCCCTCGTTGCCTTCCCGGGAGGATTCGGTACCATGGATGAGATCTACGAATGCATCACACTCATGCAGACCGGTAAATCCACCCTCTTCCCCATTGTTTTGCTGGATCCGCCGGGTGAGACTTTCTGGAGCCGCTGGGTTCGTTTTATCCGTAAGGAACTCCTGGATGCCAACCTTATCTCCCCGGAGGATATGAGCCTCCTCTACGTCAGCAAAAGTCCCGAGGATGCCCTCGCCGCTATCGAACGCTTCTACAGCCGCTTCCATTCATACTACTTCGCGGAGGAACGCATCATCATCCGCCTCATGCAAACCATATCCGACAAAACGATTGCCTGGATTCGGGAAACTTTCACCGACCTCATCCCTTACGATGACCTCTCTCAGGCGGATGCCGACCCCTCCGACCCTGAACCCCTCCTCGCTCGGTTGCCCCGACTCTCCTTCACCCTTAAACGTGGCTCCTACTCCCGACTTAAGGAACTGATCGAGGCGATTAATGACGATTGAACAATACTCATCATCAATAGTTTGTGAATTTAATCCCAAAATATTCAAAAAAGTGCTTGACCTTTTAGTTAGGTTGGTCTAATATCTGTTCCGCAAATTAGATCAAGCTAATTTATGAAGGATCGAGAGAATCATTCGTTGAGAAACATGGGAACGGGAAAATCCGGTGTTGTTGCTCAGGTCAAGGGACAGGGGGCTTTGCGACAGCGTATTCTCGATATGGGGCTCACCAAGGGGACGGAGGTGACCGTGAGAAAAGTTGCCCCTCTGGGCGATCCCATTGAGGTGACCGTGAGAGGGTACGAATTATCGCTCAGAAAAGCAGAAGCGGCCTGCATCCTCATGGTGTAAGACCCATCTAAAATTTTTTATCAAAAGTTAGACCAATCTAATATCATGAAACGAAGGATTGCTTTAGTAGGGAACCCGAATAGCGGGAAAACCTCGTTGTTCAATGAACTGACCGGGGCGAATCAGTATGTGGGGAACTGGCCCGGTGTAACGGTGGAGAGAAAGAGCGGGAGGCTAAAGGAACACGAGGAAGTTGAACTTGTGGATCTGCCGGGCATCTATTCGCTGTCGCCGTATTCGCCTGAAGAGGTGATCACGAGGAAATATTTACTGGAAGAGAAGCCGGACATGATTGTGGATGTGGTGGATGCGACCAATTTGGAACGCAATCTGTATTTGACCACACAGCTGTTGGAGGCTGGATTGCCGGTTTTAGTGGCGTTGAATATGATCGACTTGGCGGAGCAGGGAGGAGGGAATGTGGACGCAGAGGAGTTGAGTCGAAGACTGGGATG
>CANPXA010000142.1 GCA_947585525.1 uncultured Akkermansia sp.
TCTGGACTCATTCAACCCATTCCCCATGCGTTTCCTCTGGATGAAGAAAGTAAGGTCAGAAAAGACGGCATGGCGTTACCATGAACCTTTCACATCAAAAATCCGCCTATGATTTTACCCACCACCAATGCATTTGCATAGCTGGAACGCGCGCAGCGCGCTAAAGTCCAAATCGTAAATCGTAATTCGTAAATCGTAAATAGGCAAACGCTGGGCGTTTGCCCCGCGTTTGCCCCGGGCTTTTCTTGCTTTTCTTGACCGCATGGGAGAAAGATGGTAGCATCTTGACGCGCGATGACCGAAAAAGAACAACAGCTCAGACGACTGCTCAGCGATCGTATCCTGATTTTGGATGGAGCTATGGGAACCATGGTGCAGAAGCATCACCTCACGGAGGAGCAGTACCGCGGAATGCGCTTCAAAGACCGCGAGATCTATCCGAATGATCTGCTCAATAACAACGATGTCCTCGTCCTCACGCAGCCGCAAATCATTTCCGACATCCACAGCGCGTATCTTCATGCCGGCGCGGACATCATCACGGCTTGTACTTTTTCCGCCACCTGCATCGGTCAGCACGAGTTTTTTCATCGTTCCTCCCTCCCTGCTGCTCGCAAGGATCAGACGTACTTTGAGGAGGTTCTGACCGATGAGGCGTTGCGCAGTTTGGTGCGAGAAATCAATACGTCCGCCGTTCGCCTGGCGCGGGATGCAGTGGTCGGCGTCCAGAACGAGGACGGCAAACCGCGTTTCGTGGCGGCTTCCATCGGGCCCCTTTCCGTCACCACCTCCCTCTCGCCGGACGTGAACGATCCCGGCTTTCGTGCCGTGAGCTTTGACCAGTTGCGCCGTGCGTACAGGGAGCAGGTCCTTGCACTCTGTGAGGCAGGGGTGGATATCCTTCTGCTGGAGACCATCTTTGACACGCTCAACGCTAAGGCGTGCCTCAATGCCATTGAGGAGGTCAGGGAGGAACAAAAGATCGATGTTCCGCCCGTTATCATCAGCTTTACTGTAACCGATCGGGCGGGGCGAACCCTCTCCGGTCAGACCGTAGAGGCGTTTTGGAATTCCGTGCGCCATGCACACCCACTGGCAGTCGGCATCAACTGCGCTCTTGGGGCGGATTTGATGCTTCCCTTCGCGCGAGAGATATCCTCGCTTGCCGATTGCGCTGTGAGTATGTACCCCAACGCCGGTATGCCGGATCCCCTCAGTCCGGGCGGGTACGAACACAGTGCGGAACACATGGCAGGCATCCTGCGCGAGTACGCCGCTGAGGGATTGCTCAACATAGTCGGCGGCTGCTGTGGTACAACCCCGGACTACATACGTGCCATCCGCGAGGCTGTTCAAGATTTCTCACCCCGCGTTCCCACGTCAGCCTCCGTGCCCGGTCAGTTGCGGCTCTCCGGACTTGAGGCCTACAACCATGACCGCTCACGCAACACGCTTTTCATCGGAGAACGCTGCAATGTGGCCGGTTCCCCGAGGTTCGCCCGTCTTATTCGCGAGGGAAATTATGAGGAGGCGCTCTCCATCGCACGCAAACAGGTGGAGAATGGAGCCCTCGTGTTGGATTTCTGCTTTGATGATGGAATGATCGACGGACCGGCGGCGATGACGAAGTTTCTGAACCTCGTGGCGGCGGAGCCGGATATAGCTCGTGTGCCGTTCATGATTGATTCGTCCAAGTGGGAGGTGATTGAGGCGGGGTTGCGCTGTATGCAGGGTAAGGGCATTGTGAATTCCATCTCACTCAAGAACGGAGAAGAGGAATTCTTGCGTGAGGCGCGCCTCATCCGCCGCTACGGCGCTGCCGTCGTTGTGATGGGATTTGATGAGAGAGGACAGGCAACGAGCGTTGAACATCGTGTCCGTATCGCCCGGCGTGCCCATGACCTTCTCGTTCGCGTTGTGGGCTTTCCGGAGGAAGACATCATCTTTGATCCGAACGTTCTCACCGTGGGTACCGGCATTGCGGAGCATGCTGACTATGCGGCGGATTTCTTCAAGGCGGTGGCAGAAATTCACCGCCTCTTCCCGGCGTGTCATATCTCCGGAGGCATTTCCAACGTCTCCTTCGCTTTCCGTGGCATCAACCCCGTCCGCGAAGCCATGCACTCCGCCTTCCTCTTCCATGCGCAGCAGGCCGGACTCGATGTCTGCATTGTGAATGCGGGGATGTTGGATGTCTATGACGACATTCCGCGCGATCGCCTCGAACTCGTGGAGGATGTGTTGCTCAACCGACGAGAGGATGCCACCGAGCGACTCATCGCCTATGCTCAGCGTCTCGCTTCGCAAAAAGACGCGCCGTCGGACCAAGACACCCACGCACAGACGGACGGGTGGCGAGCCGGCAGCGTGCACCAACGTCTCGCGCATGCTCTCGTCAAAGGGATCACCGAGTACATCGAGGAGGATACGCGCGAGGCCATGGAGAGCTGCGGCAGTGCGCTGTCCGTGATTGAGGGACCGCTGATGGACGGCATGAAGCAGGTGGGGGAATTATTTGGAGCGGGAAAGATGTTTTTGCCACAGGTGGTGAAGAGTGCGCGCGTGATGAAAAAAAGTGTGGCTGTTCTCACGCCTTACATCGACCAGTCCCGTGGAGCCGGAGGTTCTGCCGGAACCGTCGTGCTTGCCACGGTGAAGGGGGATGTGCATGACATCGGCAAAAACATCGTTGGCGTCGTCTTGGCCTGCAATGGCTTCCGTGTCGTTGACCTCGGCGTGATGGTGCTTGCGGAGGACATACTCTCCGCTGTCCGCCGTGAGAAGGCTGATCTCGTCGCCCTCTCCGGTCTCATCACCCCGTCGTTGGATGAGATGGCGCATTTTGCCGCGGAACTGCAGAAAGGGGGATTTACGATCCCCTTGCTTGTCGGCGGGGCGACGACGAGTCCTCTGCACACCGCGCTCAAGCTCGCGCCGCTCTACCCGGGAGGTGTTGTCGTTCACACGGCGGATGCCTCCACGGTGGCTCCCATCGCGGCCGCGCTGGTGGGACCGACCCGGCAGGAGGTGCGTGCAAACATCCTCGAAGAGCAGGAGAAATTGCGGCGTTCCTACGAGGAGAAGCACGCGGCGTTATTGCCGCTTGCACAGGCTCGGGCGCAGGCTCTGCACACGGATTGGCAGCAGGTGAGTATTCCCGCGCCGCATCGCACGGGCGTGTTTTGCGTGCAGTTGCGCAACGGTTGTCCTTGTTGCACGCCGTCGGCGGAGGATTTTGAAGTGACTCCGGAAGAGCTGTTGGAGCGTGCGGACTGGAGTATCCTGCTGCGCGTTTTCTCCATGCAGAACGCTTGGAATCCGGCTCGTTGCGCGCCTCACGAGTCCGCTTCCCCTGAGCAGAAGGAGCAGGTGCTTTCTCTGATTGCCGATGCAAAAAATCTTTTCCGAACGGCATTAAGCGAGCAACGGCTGCGTGTGCTCGGATGCTTCGGCATTTGGGAGGCACAGGCGTGTGGCGATGACATCATCGTGAGGCCTTCCGGCAAGGTGCTTCACACCCTGCGGATGCAGAGGGAATCGCCTCGTCCACGCCTTGCGCTCGCCGACTTTGTTCCTCCCGCCCCGTACGTGGGGTACGTAGGCGCCATGCAGGTGAGTGTCAGCGGAGCCGAAGCGTGGTGCGCGGAGTTAGAGACAGCCCATGATACCTATACATCGTTGCTTTGCCGCGCTCTGGCCAACACGCTTGCCGAGGCGATGGCAGAACTCACCCACACCCTGGCTGACAGCATTTGGCCGGTCGATGGCTGTGCCTCCATTCGTCCTGCGTGCGGCTATCCCACCCAGCCGGACCATGCGGAGAAGCAGACCATCTTTGAGCTTCTCAACGCTCCTTTGCTGACGGGTGCAACGCTCACGGAATCGTTCATGATTGCGCCGCCCGCTTCGGTGTGCGCTCTTCTTTTCCACCACCCGGCGGCACGCTATTTTTCCGTGCTGCCTGTGGGAGAGGATCAGCGCGCGGATTATGAGACACGAACGGGGCATCCTGCCGCCTTTTCGCAATGAACTCGGATATGATCGGCGGCGCGTTCGGATTTGAACTCAGTGCGCGCGGCGGGGGATTTCCCTTTCAAGAGTCGGCCAACTGCGCGTGGTTGAACAGTGGACGCGCCGCTCTGGAGTGCATTTTACGGAACATGCCCCGGCTTCCCGAGCGTGCCTTCATCCCGAGCTATACGTGTGATACAGTTCTCACCGCCTTTCGCCGTCTCGGCATCCCCGTGCTGCGTTACGAAGTGGAACCGAAATTTCTGTGGAACGCGCAGGAGTTGCACTTCCCGGAGCGTCCCGGGGCAGGGGATCTCCTCCTGCTCACCAATTATTTTGGTCTCGGCGATGCTTCGGCTCTGCTCTCTGCGGTTCGGGCTCACCCCGGCTCGTGCATATTGGACTGTGCTACGGCGCTTTATGCTCCACCTATCCCCGGTGTGCCCGCATTCTACAGTTTACGCAAGTTTGCGGGTGTGCCGGATGGTGGTGTGGCGGTGGCGCCTTTCCCGCTGACGCTTCCTGAGCGAGAAGATGACAGCTCGATCCGTGCACAAGCGCTTTTAGAACGGTCGCTGCATGGAGCTGTTGCTTCACTTCCGCATTTTGAGAGGTTGGAGGGGGAGCTCTCGGATCTGCCCATGATGCGCATGAGCCCGTTGACGCGTGCTTTCATCGCCGCCATTAATTGGGCGAGCATAGCTGCTCATCGCACAGAAAATTACAGGATACTCCACGAGAGACTGCGAGAGTTCAATCGTCTTGCACTCCCGCAGCAACCGCCATCGGCTCCCTTCTGCTATCCTCTCCTGACCGGCATTCCCGGCTTGCGCGATGAACTCATCGATGCCGGTATCGCACTTCCGATCCTTTGGGAGGAAGTCATCGCTCGCACTCAAGCGGCGGATCCATCGAATGTCATTGCCCGTTCTCTCCTCCCCCT
>CANPXA010000143.1 GCA_947585525.1 uncultured Akkermansia sp.
AGGGAGGATATGCTGGAGACGGTGAGGGCGCTGTATCCGAAGATGGAGGGGGGGTCGCATATAAAGAGGGGGAAGGCGGTGGCGGGGACGTACCGGTATGCGGAGTATGTGAGGGAGGCTTTGATGATGAGGGGGGATTGGGTGGTGAATGAGCCGGGGCATGAGGAGGCGGTGAGGAGGCTGGAGGCGAAGTTACGCCGGGGGGATTTGACGGGGGAGGAGAGGGGGAAGTATGAGAGGGCCTTGGAAGAGCTGAGGGAGGAGGAGGTGAATAGCCTGAGTGAGGAGATAGAGAGGCAGCAGAGGATATTGGATGACCCGAGCAAGAGCGAGGAGGCGAAGGAGGGGGCGCGGGAGTATTTGCACGCGCTGATGACGTTTGGGGGGTGGAGGAGCAAGGATTTTTCGGAGTGCCAGCAGGCGTATGCGCGGTTTGAGGAGGTGATTATACAGGGGAGGAAGAGCTGGCAGGAGCAGGAGGAGAGGAGGAGGAAGAAGATGGGGTATATCAAGAAGAGGGTGAGGCAGACGCAGGATAGACACAAGAGGAGCGCATGGGAGACGGAGAGTAGTACGATGAACAAGCGGGTGGAGGAGAATGCGGAGAGGGATGCGACGGGGAAGGATGTGGTGAAGACGGGTGCGCTGGCGTGGACGAGTCTGAGCGGGAAGTTGTATGCGGCGAAGAGGAAGCTTGGGGGATGGTTTGTGGAGAGGTACACGAATGCGATAGCGGAGATGCATGTGACTTTGAAGAGGAAGCAGGAGGAGAATACGGAGTGGGTGTACCGGCAGCTGGCGGAGGCGAGCGGGAGGCATACGGTGGAGGGGATCAGCGATTGGATACGGGAGCATGATGAAATCAAGGATACGGGGATGAAGCTGGCGATAAGGACGCGGCATAGTTTTACGATGAGTGCGGAGGATTTGCGGGAGTGGGTGAAGCTGACGGGGGAGGAGAGGGCGGCGAAGAGGGAGGAGATGAGGAAGGAGGCGGAGAAGAGGGAGGAGGTGGAAGACCGGGTGCCGAGCGAAGAGGCGCTGAGGGAGATGGAGGCTGAGTTGATCAATGACGAGTTTGCGATGGCGAAGGGCGGTGGCGCGCCAAATGAATTACGAATTACGAATTACGAATTACGAATTGGAAATTCGGCGGCTGCGCCGCGGGAAGAGGCGGCTACGGCGCAGGGGGTGGTGAAGAAGAATTATGTGTATGTGTGGGAGACTGTGGGGGATGTGCCGCTGAAGGCGAGCAAGTGGGGAGTGTTGCAGGCGATACTGACGGCGGAGCAAGGATTTTATGAGCACTTGCTGGAGGACAACGGGATTAATGATGAGGTGCTGACGCGGATGAGGGAGTATGTGGGAGCGCCGCTGCTGAAGCTGGGGTATGCGATGAGGGGGAGGCTGGAGGAGATGCGCCCGGAGCTGGCGGAGATGCACGAGAGGATGTATGGGGTGCCCTTCCCAGCGCACGACAACTATTTTCCGGGGAAATTCCTGAACGAGAATACAAATCCGGCGCAGGCGGACGGGAGTGTGCAGGCTGGGCGGAATGATTTGCCGACGCGCCCGGGGAACCTGAGGTTGAGGAGCTACCACAACCGGAGAATTGACTGGGGGGCGAGCGCGCTGAACAGTTTTATCTTGGGTGTGCAGCAGCAGAACGAGTGGCTGACGACGGGGGATTTTATAGCGGAGTGGGCGGATTTGTTCAACGACAGGGAGTTTGCGGCGGAGATGATAGGGAACTTGGGGAAGAAGTGGGTGGACGGAGTGAAGCAGGACTTGAGGACGCTGGCTGGGGCAGGGATGCAGGACGCGGTGAACATGGCGGCGCTGGTGAGAGTGACGCGGGCGTTGTGCAAGGTGCAGGCGGTGGGGGCGCTGGCGTTTAAGCTGACGACGATAGCGAAGAACGCGGTGAGTTTGCTGAATGGGCTGGTGGGGGGACGGGTGCCGATAGCGGAGCTGAGGGACAGCGAGACGGCGCGGATATTGGGGAGCAGGCATATAGGGGTGTTTGAGTTTTTTGCGGGAGTGAGCGGGGAATTCAGCTTGAGCGACATAGCGGGGCAGGAGTTTATCAAAGCGCGGCTGAACGAGCAGTTTGAGCTCAAAATTCGGTCAATTTTGTAGAAAAGGCTTGCATGAGATGAAAAAAAAGAGTAATATCCGCCCGCTTCTTGTGAAGGAGTGCAACAATCCGGCGTAGCTCAGCGGAAGAGCGGGTGACTGTTAATCACTAGGTCGTTGGTTCGAACCCAACCGCCGGAGTTCGGTGCAACGTGAGGTTGTTTGAGCGTGACAAGGGCAGGGTAATTTGCTAGATTGGGAACGGACGCGAAGGAGCACGGAGCGAGAGGTCGTTTAATCCCCCCAATTTCATGGAACGTATCATTCAAGTAGCGGTGTGGGCGGCGAGTGTTTGCTCGTCCCTGGTTTATGGGGCAACGTCGGCAAAACAAAATGAGCTATGGTACGACAAGCCGGTGCAAGTCAAAGCGATTTCTCTCCCATGGAACGTGAAGGGTCCGGCAGATTGCGACGAGTCGATGGATTCGAGAGATGTGTGGGAGTCCGAGACTCTGCCGTTGGGTAACGGACGCGTGGGGGCGACGGTGTACGGAGGAGTGCATTTAGATTGCGTCATACTCAATGAGGTGAGCTTGTGGAGTGGGGGAGGGAATACACCCAACATGGGAACGGGGTATGAATATGGACCCCTATCAGGAGAGAATCAATTTGGCAGTTATCAACCCTTTGCTCAATTGTACGTTGACTACGACGTGCAAGGGGAGGTGACCGGTTACCGGAGGTCGCTCAGTTTGGAAAAAGCAGTGGCCACTTGCAGCTATGCGGAGAAGAAAGGGGGGAAGGAGATTCAGTACAGACGGGAGTGTTTTGTGAGCAAACCGGATGATGTGTTTGTGTACCATGCAGAAGCCGAGGCCGGAGGAGTTCTGAATGCCAGGGTGGCTCTCATGCCTTACCACACTGTGAGATACAAACCGGTCGGTTCCGATGGGCTGTGCATGATCGGTACGCTTCGCAACGGGGAAAAGTTTGAAGGCAGAATCATCGTAATTGCAGAGTCGGGCGAGGTGCGGATGAATGGGAAAGCGTCTTTCATGCAAGTAAAATACGCAGGTGAGGGGATGAAGCAACTCCCCCAATATGACGCGACGGATACACCCTACGTGAGCATCATCGGAGCGCGTAAGTTCACCATTCTCGTCTCACTGGCCACGGATTACAAGATGGATGACACGGTCGCTTGGAAGGGGGAACCGCCCGACTTGCGCAACCAACGTATCATTGCGGAGACCGCCAAATATGACTACAAGGAATTGATTCGCCGCCACACCGATGATTTTGCCTCATTATTCAACCGACTGAGGCTTGAAATAGACGGTGGAATCGTACCCGAGGTACCGACGAATGAACGTCTGGAGCGCTACCGAAAGGGGGCAGAGGATCCGAATCTGGAACAGCTCGTCTTCCAGTACGGACGATATCTGATGATCAGCGGATCTCGTCCCGGTAACCTGCCCATGAATTTGCAGGGTATATGGAACAACAAGGTGAGTCCGCCATGGGCAAGCGACTACCATACAAACATCAATCTTGAGATGTGCTATTGGCCGGCGGAGGAAGCGAACCTATCGGAGTGTCATGAACCGCTGTTGGACTATTTAAATGCCATGCGCCGCACGCTTTCCAAGTTCACTCGGCAGGTGTACGGGGAAGACACGCCCGGCTGGGTCACACGTATTTCTCTGAATCCGTGGGGGGGAGTCGGGTGGATGATGTGTCCCACTGCCAACGCATGGTTTGCCCTTCATTTTTGGGAACACTACCAATTCACAGGTGATACGGATTTCCTCCTTGAAAAGGCGTATCCCCTGCTCAAGGAAATCTGCCGGTACTGGGAACACAATTTGAAAGAATTGGGTTCTTGTGGCACAGGGCTTGTGTCGGATGGACAGCCAATCGATCGTTCTCTGCACCCTGAACTGAAAGATCTGGACGTCGGCACTCTGGTGGTTCCCAACGGATGGTCGCACGAGTGGGGACCTATCGAGGATGGTGTCGCGCACGACCAGCAACTTGTGCGCGAGCTCTTTAAGTTAACGGCGCAGGCAGCTCAGGCGTTGCATCTGGATTCCGACTACGCCCGGCATCTTCAATCGTTGTCTTCCCGTCTTGCCCCTGATCGCATAGGATCCGGCGGCTATCTGCAGGAGTGGATCGTGGATCGACCGGGAATGGTGTCCGGTCACCGACACACGTCGCACCTCTTCGCCCTCTTTCCGGGTTCTACCATCTCCCGGACACGTACACCCGAGCTGGCAAAAGCTGCCGAAAAAAGTCTTAAATTGCGCGGACTGAACGGTGACAACCGTCGTAGCTGGACGTGGCCGTGGAGGGCGGCTCTCTACGCGCGGTTGCATGATGCCGAATCGGCATACAGGATGGTTCAGTCGTTGCTGCGCTACAATATGCTGGATAACCTGTTGACGACACACCCCCCCATGCAGCTCGATGGTTCATTGGGTATCCCCCGAGCTGTGTGCGAAATGCTGATTCAAAGTCATGAAGGATATGTGGAGCTCCTGCCCGCTCTGCCGATGGCCTGGAAGGACGGTAAGGCTGTCGGGTTGCGTGCACGCGGTAATTTGTTGGTCGATATGGAGTGGAAGGATGGCAAGGTTGTCGCCTACACCGTACATTCCTCTCTTGACTCCCCTCCCGAGATCCAAGTCAGGGCAAACGGTTCCTCTCGGACAGTGACCCCGCACTCCAGTCCGGAACGGTTTGCTCGACAGAATCCTGCACGATAACGGAGTGGGCAAAGACCTTTCTCCGTGTACAAACGTTCTTTTTTGGCGTGACAATTGAGGGTATATTTGCTAGACTGACATCGACAGAAGGAGGCGGTGACACGC
>CANPXA010000144.1 GCA_947585525.1 uncultured Akkermansia sp.
ATAAACGCCACCGGCAGCCGCACCCAGACCGAGCAAGATGCCGCAGATCAAGAAGTTTCTTCCGATATTTGATGAATCAGCCATAGGAGAAATGTGCTACGAGGTTATCAGAATCAGAGCTTATCCGTGGTAAAATAGAGAACTTGGAGAGAGAGACTCACCACGACACGACTGTCTGCCTTGCCGGTGATTTGCTGCGCAACGGGTGTATCGGCCGGGGCAGCAGCTTCGCCCGTCGGCACCAGGTTGTCACCCGTCGGAGCTGCAGGTGATTTATACGAGGTGAGCATCGGCAGAGTTTCCGGCGTTTTCACGGAAACTCCGGTTATGATATAAAAATACTTTCCATCATTGACAATTGAGTTGATCACTCTCGGCAGGACGCTCAGCGTATCTTCTTTTCCGGGGTCAATATCGGTCTGACTGCGGCGTGCCGAGAAGCTCACCTCCATCTCCAAGGGGAAGTAGGGAGGTTGCTTACGAGCCGCCACCTGTTCCTCCGGCAGAGGAGCGCAATAAAATCGCTTGATATCCGGAGCCCCCGCATCCACGATCTTGCGCACCACGTTGTCGGCAGCGTGCAGCAGGAAGTTCAAATACGGAGCATCGCGATCCGTCGCAGAAGCAGTCTTGTACTCGTTGAGTCCGAGCGCGACCGCATCCGGGGAGAGAGTGCACCCCTTGCCGGAGGCATAAGAGGCAATTTTCGCCGTCATGTCATTCACATCTTTCTGGAAACGTGAAGGTGAAACATCCGTCCCCTGACTGCGGCAAGCCGTAGCGTACTCCTGAACTTTTGAGCGCAGGGCAGCAGCATGCTGATCCACGGTTCCTGATGCCTTCTCCAAGAATTGGCTATTCTCACGGGTTGGGGGCAATTCCTCCTCAGCATAACCCTCAACCTTGGTGCGGATGTCGGAAATTTCCTGCTGAGTTGCAAGCATCTGCCGGTATTGCTGATACCCGTAATAAACAAGGAAACCAAAGCCCGCGGCAAAGAGGACGGAGAGGAGCGTTACTCGCTTGTTTTCCATAATATTCATAGGACGTGCGGAAAGTTGTTGGATTGATACTTACTTCTTCGGCGTTTCCTGACCGGGAACGGCGAGCGGTTTCTTCAGAGGCATGACCATATAGAATTTATCAGCGTACTCCGGGATGAGGTTATGTCCCTTGCTCTTCTCGGCGTCCTGCACAACGAAGTAATGTCCACCGGTGGAGCGAACGCTGGAGGACTGGAAAGAGAAGAGGGAATCAGCGCTGCGTTCATCAAACTTGGTGGAGACGAGTTCGTTGAGCCGCTGGAGCTGTTTACCCTGATCTTCCTTGCTCTTCTTATAGAAGTAACCGCTCACCAGCACCGCCGTGACGGTAGGCACCTTGACACCCTCGATATCTACGGCCCGAACCATCGAGCCCGTACGTGTCTCGCGCGTGTCAAGCAACAAGTGGCGATCCGTTCCGTCAGCTCCCACATTCAAGGGAGTGTTCACCGGATCGTATGAGACGAGCGCGTCAAAGTCCGTCATCCAGAACGATGGAGATGATGTCTTTTCGGCAAGCTGAGCCAATATATCTGCGTATGCGTAACGCCTCTCGAACAGCTGCGAATAGGTCTCAACCTCCTTGAGCGCACGATCATACTTCCCGCGATTCTTCTCCATGGACTCATGGATATTGTCCAGTTGACTGACCGGTGCAGCAGCACGCTGCAGCTCATTTTGAGCCAGCGTCGCCTCTTTATGCGCCGTGTACGCCATAAACCCTGCGCCCAGCAGCGCCACGACACCTGCTGCGACAACCTTAGGTATGAGCTTCAACTCCGCACGCTCCTTGCCCACACTTGTCGGCACGAGGTCGATGTCAAACACCCCGGCCTTAGCACCTGTTACAGCCGCACCCACCAACGGACCCATGCAGAGGGCATCCGTCTCCAGTGCGTCCACGTCCACTTTGCTACCCACGTTAAACACCTGAAGCGGGTTGAAGATCTCCACCGGTATATCCAGCGCACTCTGCAGGAATTCGGCCGCATAGGCAAGCTTGGCACCGCCGCCGCAGATATACGCCTTCGTGGGGGCGTTTCCTTTGTACTGGGCGCGGTAGTGATTGATGGTGCGTTGGACCTCTGAGCTCAGTCGATTCATGGCCGTTCGGATGACGGCGGCAAGAGAGGCCTGTTGCTCGGGGAGATCTTCTGTATGACCATTGCCAAGGGAGACGAGACCCTGCTCGATCTTGAGTTGTTCCGCCTCACGGAAGCTGACGTTGAGCTCACGAGCGATGGCATTGGTAACAAAGGAACCGGCCGCCGTCACGGAACGAGTGAAGAACCGTTCCCCCTCCACAAAGAGTATATCTGTCGTCTTGGCTCCTATGTCCAGCAGCATCACCGTTTCCTCGGTGTCCGGATAATTTACGCGGAATGCATTGTAGAGGGAGGTGATGGAACAATCGACGCTGCGGGTCTTGAGACCGTTCGCTTCCACCTGCCCGTTCAGGTCATCTAGTTCCGCTTTTTTGATGGCGAGCAGAAGCACCTCTTGTTCACCATCCTCAGCATGACCCAGCTGCTGGTAGTCGTAAACGATGTCCTCCAGCGGGAAAGGAATGTGCTGCTGCGCTTCGAAGCCCACCTGCTCCGCAAGGTCGTCAACCGTGTCGAGCGCAGGCAACTTGATGAACCTCATCACGACCTTTTGTCCGGAGACCACATCGCGCACATCTTTGCCATGCACTTTGAGTTCCTTGACGAGCTCGCCTATGGCATGGCTCACGTAATCGATGCGCATTCCTTCCTCCACCGGGTCCAGCAAGATGTCCTTGCGGGCGTAGCGGGAGAGAGTGAACCCTTTCCCGGACGGGGTGAAGACCGCCATGGTCACGCTCTGTGCGCCTATTTCCAGAGCTACTGTAGTTTTGTACTCGGCCATAATATCTGGGGTAGCTAGTAAGTGTAATGACGAATGATAGCCGTAAGATCAGTTCTCGGTGCCGGAAGGAGATGAAGACGTTGATGAAGTCGACGAACCGCTGCCGGAATTTGATGAAGACTGACTATCGCCCTCCGAGGAATCGCCCGATGCGGCAGAAGAAGATGCCGACACAGGAGCCCCGAAGACCGGTTTGCAACGCGGGTACATCGGGAGATAGTAGTTAGCGTAGGGGGTCTCCGATATGCACATCACCGGATACCCGGGCTCTTCAAAATTATCCTTACTACGCTCCTTCCACCAACGGGCGGCTCCTACATCCTGCGCCAACTTTTTGTTGAATATTTTTGAGCAGCGCGTCTCCCCCGGGGTTGTGGATGAACTCTCTTTTGTCGCCACTCCTCGGCAATCCTGTCCCTTGAAAGTCGCCAACACAGCATAGCCCGCTATCACTCCCGGTCGCGTGATGGCATCCGGATCCCCAAACTTCCCTGTCAGCTTATACACCGTGGAACGGGGGAAAAATATGCCCACGGGCACATCAGCCTTACTGACTTCCTTGCCGTCATCATTCTTGGCGGGCGCCTTCTCCATGGGGATGTCCTGCAGCACGATCTCCTTTTTGAGCATATAGTATCCGGAAGCCGGACTTGCAGATGCCTTCCCCGAGCCTTTTGAGCCCTTGCCTCCGTTCTTTCCGGTGCTTTTCGAAGGTTTCGTCACCAGAAGGTACACCTCCAAATTCAACTCGTCGATGTAATGCGCCGGTACACGCTTGCCCGATTCCTTGTCGCGCCCGCGTGCGTTTATCTTGAGAGGTATATTCAACACATACCAAGCCTTGTCCCCCTTATCCTCCAAACCGCTGTGCGGGGCTAATTTGCAGCCCTTAAAAATCTCCATTTCTCCAACAATTCTGGGCAACAGCGAGATGTCCGGACCACCACCCGTGCGGGACTGATCCAGAGACACCGCAACGTCTGTAGCCTCGGCAGCCCACTCCTCAGCAGGAGCCAAACTCATCAGCCCGACTACTAGGGAGAGCAGAAAAAAATGGGTGGTCTTCATGCACGCTAAACAGTTGTTCGCTCTATCTATATACACCAGCTTGCGCTCCTTGGCGAGAAAAAACTTGTAGTTTCTTTCATTTTTTTAAGAAAATTCTTTCCATGCTTAGAAAAAGAACGATTTCATGGACGATGGACGGAGGCGCCGGGCGCCTGACGGCGCCTATTTACGATTTACGATGTAGGAGATTCGACGAGCTTGCTCGCGAAGATGCGGAGCGAGAGCTGAAAGCGGTCGACGGCTGTAAGACCGATTGGCAAGACCGCAGAGCTGCCCCGAAGGGGCGAAAACTGCCGACGGCGTAAGGCAGTTTGGCCAAAAGCGCAGCTTTTGCCCCGCAGGGGTGAGGAGTCGTGAGGCGACTCCGAAGCAAAGCTCGTGAGGCGAGCCTGAGGCAAGGGGACGGGGATGGTTTGAGTCTTTGCTTTCGTGGCTCATCTTTCGTCCCATCCTCGGACTTGTCGAGACGCAGGAAGTGTGGTATAAGTGTCCCATCGACATGATTGCACTCATTGCTACATCCATTCATCACCTGGACCCCGTTATTCTGGACATACCCGGCACCCCTCTTTCGTTACGGTGGTACGGGCTCGCGTATGTGGCGGGATTTGTGCTGGGTTATTGGGTGTTGCTACAACTCTCCAAGAAAAAACTTTACTGCGTATCCCCCGACAAATTGGCTGATTTCATCACGGTGGTGTGCCTCGTGGGGGTTGTCATCGGCGGCCGGCTCGGTGAATTTTTCTTCTACTGGCTTCCAGCCCATGGCCTTTCCGGATTGATGGCGGATCCGCTGTGGGTTTTTCGAGTGTGGGAAGGAGGAATGGCTTCCCATGGCGGCATCCTGGCCGTTCTCATCACGGCTATCATCTACGCACGGAAACAACACCTCTCCATACCCGCAGTTTGCGATGG